>CAZLOL010000022.1:0-18814 GCA_964561045.1 uncultured Ignavibacteriaceae bacterium
TGAGTATTGAGTATTGAGTATTGAGTATTGAGTACAGAGTCGCGGGTACACAATATTGTGTATTTGGCAGTGAGCCGTTAATTCCTAATTTTTAATATTCCCGTCTTGAATCCAGAATCGCAATCCCCCGGTAAAATTTATTTAGTAGACAAGCCACTGAATTATACAAGTGCAGATGTAGTAAGAATTTTCAAAGGAAGTTTAAGACTGAAAAAGTTAGGGCATTCAGGCACACTGGATCCCAGGGCGACAGGACTGCTCATACTTTGTTCAGATAAGATGACAAAGAAAATAAACGAGTTTATAGAATATGATAAGGAATATGAAGGCATAATAAGGATCGGAGCTACAACAAAAAGTTTTGATACTGAAAGCGAGGAGGAAAATATTCTGGAAAATTTCGAGGTTTCGGATGAACAGATTGAGAATGTCAGGAAAAGTTTTCTCGGAGAGTCAGAACAGCTTCCACCGATGTATTCTGCGGTAAAGCATAAAGGTAAACCCCTGTACAAGATGGCAAGGAAAGGAAGGGAAATTGAAAGGAAGACAAGAAAAATTCACATTTCGGAATTTGAGATTTCAAGAAAGAGCAGAACTGAATTAATTTTCAGGATCTCCAGCAGCAAAGGGACATATATAAGAAGCATTGCTAATGATTTCGGTGAAAGACTCGGTGTAGGCGGATATCTGAAGGAATTAAGGAGGACAAGGATAGGAGAATATGTGATTGAAGATTTTAATGAAGAGTTAAGGAATATAAGATATACGGTTTTGGATTGCTGATCTTATCAAGAGTTAATTCTTGCTGAGGCAATTGCTCTAGAATTCTTAACGGCAATTTTTCTCAGACGGGTTGTTTAGATTTCAAATAAAATTGTTTTTAATTTAAAAGAAAAAAGATACTTCCCAAAATGTTTTGGATACCAATGGTCCTAAAATTGCCAAAGATTAAATAGTTGTCTTTAATTTGTAATTCGTAATTTGTAATTTGTAACTAAATTAGAGAGATGGCAGAGTGGTTGAATGCGGCGGTCTTGAAAACCGTTGTGGCCTTTGGTCACCGGGGGTTCGAATCCCTCTCTCTCTGCATTATAACCTTCTTAATAAAAGAAGGTTTTTTTATTTATCGGAAAATTGAAAGAAACTAAAATATTTTTTACCGGAAGAAAGGAAATATGTGAGAATACATTTTCCTTCACTTTTAATCTGTACGATTCAGATTACGAATTTAAACCGGGACAGTACTCACATTTTACAATTATGGATCCCGTTCATCATGACGAGAACGGATATACCAGACCGCTGTCATTTGCAAATTCACCTGACCATATAAATTCTTTGATGGTGGCTGCCAGAAAAAATGAATCTGTCTTTGTTGAAAACCTGCTTTCACTTACTCCCGGTTCGGAGTTGCAGGTTAGTGAGCCCGAAGGCGATGTCTCATTGCACGAAAATGAAGAAGTTGAAAATGTATTCATTGCCGGCGGCATTGGTGTCACACCTGTCAGAAGTATAGTAGAGTTTGCTACAGAAAACGATCTGAAAAACAAGATCACCCTGTTTTATTCAAACAGGAAACTTTCTCAGACGGCTTTTATGGATGAGTTTCTTGAATGGTCTGCAGAAAATGAAAATTTCAGATTTATTCCGTTTTTTGATGCAGAAGAAAAGATTACGGAATTTGAATATGAAAGAGGAAGAATTGATTCTGAAAGACTGAAAAAACATCTCGGTAATTTTGATAATAAGAATTTTTTTCTGATCGGTCCGCCTGCTATGGTGGATTCATTTAAAGATATTTTATTGAATCAAAATGTGAGCGAAGATAACATAAAGACAGAAAAATTTAAATAATATAGGTCGATAGCTTTGTTATTTAATGCTATATATTATCACGAATCATATGAATTTATAATATTATATTGAAAATTCATTTTGCAAATCCATGTTAGTTTAAAGAATTTGCGGCAGTCTTTTATTTTCAGTATCTAAAACTGTCAACTATAGTTACATAAATCCTACTGCTTAACAAAACTTATCAAATCGCCTTCTTTGATACCGTATTTGTCAGTATATCCCCCGATAACTTCCACTACATATGTTGCCGGCTTTTCCGACGGCAGGGATTTTTCAGAAAACGGAACAGTATTCTTGAATATCTTTACGATCTCCATTTTCGAATTCACGTAAATAATGTCAAGAGGAATTACAGTATTCTTCATCCAGAAGGACTGAGGTTCTTCACGCTGAAATATAAACAGCATTCCTTTTGTATCATCCATTGACCTTCTGTACATCAGTCCCTGTGATCTTTCATCATCATTTTCAGCAAGCTCTATGTCAATTTTCTTAACTGGCTCTTTTTGATTTTGATTCTTTCGTATAAACTCAAGTTCACCTTCCTTCTTAAACTGAGGTTCACGGATGTTCTTTATTCTTTCCTTAGGATCGACTACAAAATTATTGCCGCTGGATTCTTCTTTTACTATAAATTTATTGTAGGCAAGGTATCCTGCAATTATGAGAACCACTAAAATTAAAATGTATTTTGTAATATTCGGAGATTGATCCGCAGGCTTAACGTTCTTATTTTTTTCTTTAGACAATTTTAAATATTATTTCTTTAAAAATTCCTTTATTGATTCTATCAGGTATTTATTCTGTTCTTTCGTTCCGAGTGTTATTCTTGTTTCGGTCTTAAATGCTTCCTCATCAAGAAATTTTATCAGTAGATTTCTTTCTTTAAGGAATTTATCCAGATCTTTTCTGATATCTTTAGGCATGTCAACAAGCATGAAGTTCGCATATGATTTATAAGCAGTAAAACCGTCCAGCTTGTTAAATTCCTGATAAAAATATACTTTATCTTCCTGCATCATCTTAGTGACCTTCTGATAATATTCCTTATCATCCAGGGCAATCAGAGCAAGACTTTCCGAAATCAGATTATACCCGAGATATCTTGTTGTATAGCCTTTGAGTTCTTCAAGATTATTCCCTGCAAAACTGTAAGCTATTCTAGTGCCAGCAAGCGCATAATACTTTGAAAAAGTTCTGCATATAATGAGATTCGGAAATTCATCCAGATATGGTTTTACATAACTGTTATCCGTAGAGCCGAATCCCCAGTATGCTTCATCTATCATTACGATCGCTCCGCGGCATACATCAAGAAATTTATAAAGCTGTTCGCTCGTGATCATATTTCCTGTAGGATTATTGGGTGATGCAATTACGACAACGCGCGGTCTTTCCCTGTCGTAAATTTCGATCATTTTGTCAGTATCATATAAGAAAGATGGAACTCCTTCTATTTCACCTTTGACCATCGGATACTCAACATTAAATCCTCCGACCTCATAGGCAACTTTCTTGTAATACCACCAGGCTTCTTTCGGTATGAGAATTTTTTCTCCGCGCGAGACATACCTGTGTATAAGCTGTTTTAAAATGTCTTCGCTTCCGTAAGAAATAATTATCTGGCTTTCCTTGAATCCGAAATCCTTTGCTATCCTTTCGGACAGTTTTGACTTAACTCCTCTTGCGAAATCCCTCGAATACCATGCAAGGTCTTCAATACCGACTGTTTTAAGATATTCAAAGCATTTTGGTGAAGGTCCGTACTGTGATTCATTCCTGTCAAGGTATTGAATCGTTGAATATTTTTTTTCTGACATGATTATATTTTGTTTATGTTGGTTTTATATTTATTAAAAATTTTGTCAGCATCTCAGATAATTTTTAAATCATCATTAACAAATTTGCGTTTTCTGATATATCAGTTTTAAGTAAAATTTATTTCCTGCTTTTCTTCAAAAAATTCATGACTCCGTGTTTGCATTCATCTGTCATCCTTGTTATCGCATTTAGATCAACGGCATATTCAAGCGCAGATTCAAAACTCATAGAAGAGACATTCCGGAACATTTCCTTCGTAAGAGACATGGAACTTAAAGGAAGTTTATTTATGTCATCACACAACTTCAGAGTGAAAGTTTCAAGATCTTTCTGAACAGTAACATAATTTGAAAAACCGATTCTGAACGCTTCTTCACCGGTAATAAATTTAGATGTAAGAAGAAGATCCTTTGCATGCGTTTCACTGACTCTTTTCAGCAGGAATACCATAACTATAGCGGGAATGAATCCTATTTTTACTTCCGTATATCCGAACTGCGCAGTATCTGCCGCTACAATAATATCACAGGCGCTTGCTATTCCGCAGCCGCCGGCAAGTGCATATCCGTCTACCATTGCTATCACAGGTTTTCTGCAGTAATAGATTGAAAGCAGGAGGTTCTTGAATTTCTGTGAATCCATTTTATTCTGAATAATATCATATTCGGAAATTTTCTGAAGGTAATCCAGAAACAAACCGGAACAGAAATTCCCTCCGGAGCCTGAGAGTATGATGGTCTTTGTTACGCTATCCTCTGAAAAAGTTCTGAATATTTCCGTAAGTTCCTCAATCATTTCCTCGTCGAGAGAGTTTCTTTTCTCCGGACGGTTCAGGATTATTCTTTTCGTCTGATCTGTTTCTTCAGTCAGTATCCTTTTGTGGCTCATAGAAATTAATTTATCAGTTAGGTAAATAATTTATGAAATAATTTTTCTCAAAATTCAAAATCTTAGAATCTATAAGAAAATGTTCTTTTAAGATCTCTTCTGTAATGACATCTTTTGTTTCCGAAAACTTTATCATTTCACCGTTGTTCATTAATATTGTTTTGCCTGTAAATCTCAGTGCAAGGTTAAGGTCGTGTATGACTATCATTACTGTCAGATTCTTTTCCCTGAGTCTTTTCAGAATGCTGAATATCTCAAACTGATAATTTACGTCGAGGTAAGTCATAGGTTCATCTATAATAAGTAATTTGCCTTTAAGATCACCGGTGATATCAAGCTGCACCAGCGCCAGCGTAACAAGTACTTTCTGTCTTTCCCCTCCGGAAAGTTTATGAATGTACTTTCCGGATAATTCGGAAACAGATGTTTCTTTCATGCTTTCATTAACGATCCTTTTATCATCTTCCGAAAACCTGAAGTCAGTAAAATGCTTATGGGCATATCTTCCCAGCAGCAGGAATTCCTTTACTTTCAGATCTTCATTAAATGCAAAGGCTGACTGAGGAAGATAAGATAAATCCCTGGAAAATTCTTTTCTATCTATGGAATGAATGTCATTTCCCCTTAAATAAATATTCCCTGAATATCCTTTTAGAATCCCGGAAATTAATTTAACAAGTGTTGATTTTCCTGAACCGTTCTTTCCTATCACGGATACAAAATCACCGCTGTCTATACTTAATGAAATATTGTTTATGCCGAAATTTTTTATTTCTTCTTTTTTATATTTATCTGAATAACTGAAATTCAGATCACTGAGCTTCAATAACGGATTCAATATATGAACTCCATTTTTTTAGAATCAAAATACCATTTAAATTTACCGATCGCAGAATTAAGATCCCGTTCAATTAAACAGACCGAAGACTTTGCGAATTCAGGAAGATCCTTTTTATCAGAAAGAATGCTTACCAGTAAGCTGATTTTCGGTTCATGACCGACCAAAGCCAAGGATCCCAGTCCGGAGTTTTTATCCAGCAGCATTTGTAAAGAAGCGACTGTCGATTCATTTCTCAGTTCTTTTACGAGTTCGACATCATTTCTGAATTTCAATACCGAAGCAATTATCTCGGCAGTCTGAACGGCTCTTATAAGCGGACTTGTATATATTATATCAAGATCTATAAACTCTTCTTTCAGATTCCTGATTACTTTACCGGTGATCCTTCTTCCGAAAGGCGTGATATACCTGTACTCATCTGTTCTGACAGTATCAGTTTCATGCTCTATGGCTTCTGCATGACGAATCAGGAATAATTTCATTTTATTGAATCCACTACTTTTTTAAACCTATTTATAAATTTTTCATCTGTTGTTTTTTCAAACATTTTTAGCCACTTAATAATATATTTTGTATCAATGTTCTTATTTTTCAATAATACTTTTCGAACATCAATCAAATCAATCTCTCTTCCGGCAAAAATTTTATGCACTATTAAATCCTCAGGCTGGCAATATCTTATATTTGTATTTTCAAGTTTATAATTAATTGCATTATCAATCGCTTGTCTTTCATAAGGAGAAAATGAAAAAGAAATATCTACCCTGATTCCTGAAATCATATCTTTTAAAGGTAAAACCCAGCTGTGTAAAACAAAATCTTTAGGGTCTTTAACCAGTATAATCAATCCGATTTCTTTTAAACAATTAGTAATTCTGTCCAATTCAGAAATATCAACCCCTAAAGTTAAATCGATATCTTTTGTTGTTCGAAATTCGCCATGAAATATTGCTGCTTGTCCTCCAATTACCATATATGGAATATTGAATTCGTTGAAAGCTTTTGCTATTCTAATTAAAAGTTTATCGAATTCCATTTATTATTTTTGCTACTTTAATATCATTATCTAATCCTTCTAATAAATCATCTGGCGGAAGAGTACCTAATTTTACTGCAAACTTATATATAGAGTTTAATAATTTGAGTTTTTGTTCAAGTGTCATATCATCATTTGCAGTTTGTTCATCTTCAAACTTCTTTAAATATTCGGGATTTTTGATCATAATAATTTTAATTTATTAATTCTGAAATTACCGGCTTAATCCCGTCTGTTTCAATGAACATTACTGCTTTCACTTTGTTTTCCAGACCATGTACTGCTTTTGTTTTTGCCCGGATATAATTTCCGGTAAAACCTTCGATATAGCCGTCATTTTTCTTTGTTTCAAATAAGACCTTCTGAGCAGTTCCGGTATACTTTGAATAAAAATCAAACCGTTTCTTGTTTGAGAGGCTTCTTAATAATTCACTTCTTCTTTTTCTCTCTCTTACATCCACCTTGCCGGGGAGCTTTACAGCGTCGGTATTGTTTCTTTCCGAATAGCTGAACACATGAAGATAACTTATCTGAAGGGATTCAAGAAAATTATATGTATTCTCAAAATGCTTTTCGCTTTCTCCCGGAAATCCGACAATTACATCCACCCCTGTTCCGAGATCTTTAATTTCCTGATTGAGTTTAAAAATAAGATCCCTGTAATATTCCCTGTCGTATCTTCTGCGCATAAGTCTTAATATTTCATTGTCACCGCTTTGAAGAGGTATATGGAAATGATTGCAGAGTTTATCTGAAGATTTCGCCATTGAAATAATTTCATCATTCAGAAGGTTCGGCTCTATTGAGCTTATGCGTATACGTTCAATGCTCAGTTTGTCCAGTTCATAAAGAACATCGATCAATTTGGAATTTTGGTTTTCTGATTTGGAATTTCCAAATCCGAAATCCCCAATCCCAAATTCATAATCTCCCGTATTCACACCCGTCAGAACAATTTCTCTGTAACCGGAATCGATTATTTTTTTTGCGTTATCTATGACTTTACCAAGCTCAAGGCTGCGGGATTTTCCCCGGGCAAGAGGTATTGTACAGAAAGAGCATTTATAATTACAACCGTCCTGTATTTTTAAGAATGCTCTTGTCCTCGAATCCGTATCGGCAGAGAATGCCTCATCAAAATCATTTATTTCATTTACCGGTGTATGATGAATACATGAAAGCTCGGCTTTGTCGAAGTTATCTATGTAGTCAAACAGCTTGAATTTTTCATTTATACCGAGAACAAGATCTACGCCTTCAATTTCAGCGATCTGATGAGGCTGAAGCTGTGCATAGCAGCCGGTTACGATTACATAGGTACGCGGATTATTTCTTATCACGCTTCTTACTATCTGGCGGCATTCTTTATCTGCATTTTCCGTAACTGAGCAGGTATTCAGAACGAATATATCCGAAGGTTCACCAAAATTCCTGAGCTTATACCCTTTTGAAAAAAAATCCTTGGCTATAGTTGAAGTTTCGCTGTAGTTCAGCTTACATCCGAGAGTATGCAATGAAACACTTTTCATGAGATAATTTACAAATTTCAATAAGCAATTAGAATGAATAAAATCAATTTTATTCCCCGAATAAGGTAATAAAAATTTTTCTCCTGCCTCCGGAATTTCTGTGTTCACAAAGATAAATTCCCTGCCATGTCCCGAGATTAAATCTTCCGTTTGTTACAGGTATCACAAGACTGCTTCCGAGTAAGGACGCCTTAATGTGTGATGTCATGTCATCCGGACCTTCGGCTGTATGAAGGTAATAATTCTTATTTTCAGGCACCATAAGATTAAAATGTGTTTCGAGGTCAGTTCTTACATCCGGATCTGCATTCTCGTTGATAGACAGGGAAGCCGATGTATGTTTAATGAAGATATTTGCTATCCCTGTACTTATTCCTCTGAGTTCAGGAAACATGTCTTCTATCTCGCCGGTAATGATATGAAATCCGCGTGATCTTTCCTTTAAAAGAATTTCTTTCTGAATAAACTTCATATTGAATAATTGAAATTATTGGATTATGTTAAATATAAATTTATCAATAATATTTAAACTTGCGATTCAATAATGATTATAAAAGAATTATCGCTTTATACGAATTTGATCGAAGAATTAAAGGAATTTTATACACAAACACTTGAACTCGTGTTAATAAAGGAAGATGAAAGTTCGTTTGCTGTAAGATGCCGAGATTCAGTACTTGTATTTACATTAACAAATGATCTCAAAGATCCATTCTATCATTTTGCATTCAACATTCCCGAAAACAGGTTCAGTCAGGCAAAGGAATGGATAGGCAGGAAAACAAAACTTATAAAGTTGGACGGGGATGACGAGTTTGATTTCAGAAGCTGGAATGCTCATTCCTTATATTTCTATGATCCTGCAGGAAACATTATAGAATTAATAGCCAGACATAATTTAAACAACTCTTCAGATGAAGAATTTTCAGGAAAAAGTATTTTGTCCGTAAGTGAAGCCGGATTGCCGGTTGATGAAGTAGATAAATTTTTTACTAAAGTAAATAAAGAATTCAATATACCTCTGTTCAGCGGAGACAGGACAGATTTTTGTGCGGCTGGTGATGACACAGGACTTTTTATTATAGTATCAAAAGGAAGGAAGTGGTTTCCGGACTGCGGTGCAGCGGAAATATTTCCTCTTTTGATAAATATCATTTCTAATACATATAAAGAAATGGAATTTGAAAATCTACCGTATAAAATAATTTCATCAAAAAAATAATCAGTTAATCTTATCGGAATATTCAAAAACAAAACTCCAAAACTTTTAGATAAACTCGGTATAAAACCCGGCAGTTCATTATATCTTTTAAATGCGCCGGAGAATTATTTAAGCCTCCTGGGTGAATTACCTGCTGATGTGAAAATATTTAAAAAGATCAGGCGTGAGCTTGACATAATACATTTCTTTGTAAAAGACAAAAAACATCTTCAGGAAAATTTTCCAATACTTAAAGATCACATTTCAAAAAAAGGATATCTCTGGATCTCATGGCCAAAAGTCTCTTCAAAAGTTAAGACAGATATAAACGAAAACATTATCAGAGATACCGGAATAAGAGAAGGATTAGTAGATGTAAAGGTCTGCTCTGTCGATGAGATATGGTCAGGGTTGAAATTTGTTTACAGAGTAAAAGACAGAAAGTAAACCGGTGTAAATCATACATTATACTAACTTGATAAAGCAAATGCATTATGTTAATTTTATATGTTAATAACATATTTTTCAAATTATTTAAATCATAAATATATGCCAGAAGACTATAAAGAACCTGCACCATATAGAAGAGGAGAGCCAAATCCTAATGAATCTATGATGATTAGATTCGATAAAGCATGCGCATTATACGGACTTGATGAAGGATTGTACAATTATTTAAAACAACCGGTAAAGCAAATTATCGTTTCAATTCCCGTTACAATGGATAACGGAAAGCTTGAAGTGTTTGAAGGTTACAGAGTTATACATGATCAAGTTCTCGGACCGTCAAAAGGAGGGATCAGATATGCACCAGATGTAGATATAGATGAAGTGAAAGCTCTTGCTTCATGGATGACATGGAAATGCGCAATTGCAAATATTCCTTTTGGAGGTGCAAAAGGTGCCGTAAAATGTGATCCGAAAAAACTATCTATGAGAGAACTTGAACTAATCACAAGAAGATACACTGCAAATATGCTTGAGATATTCGGACCGAACTCTGATGTTCCGGCACCGGATATGAATACAGATGAACAAATAATGGCGTGGATAATGGATACTTACAGCATGCACAAGCAGGAAACAGTTACAGGTGTTGTAACAGGAAAGCCAATAATAGTCGGAGGTTCAAGAGGCAGAAGGGAAGCAACTGGAAGAGGAGTTATGATAGCAACGATGGCTGCTTTAAAAACTCTTGATATTGATCCGACATCATGTACAGGAGTAGTACAGGGATTCGGAAATGTCGGATCAGTGAGCGCTGATCTTTTGACCGATAAAGGTGTTAAGATAATTGCTATAAGTGATATATCCGGAGGTTACCATGATCCTAAAGGAATAGATATAAAGAAAGCAATAGAATATGTTGCAAAGAACAAATCACTTGAAGGCGGAAATTTCGGAACACCGGTTACGAATGAGGAATTATTAGAAATCGAGTGCGATATACTTGTTCCTGCGGCAAAAGAAGATCAGATCACTGCTGAAAACGCAGGAAGAATCAAGGCAAAGCTTATTGTTGAAGGTGCAAACGGACCGATTTCAGCTGATGCTGATGATATTATACAGGCAAATGATATCAGGGTAATTCCGGATATCCTTGCCAATTCAGGCGGAGTAATTGTTTCTTACTTTGAATGGGTACAGGACAGAATCGGATATTTCTGGGATGAAGATGATGTAAACAACAGACTTAACAGAATGATGACTGAAGCCTTTGATGCTGTTTATAATACAGCGGTAGAGTATAAAACAACTTTCAGACTCGGTGCTTATATTTATGCAATAGATAAAGTATCCAGAGTCCTGAAACTCAGAGGCATTTACGGATAGCAATGAATTTAAAATACCTCTTATGTATTTTTTATTTTTTAATACTAAGAGGTATTTCCTTTTCACAGGATAATTTTGACAGCAATATCAGCATTGTAAATAAGCTGGCGGATGAAAGTTTTTTATCTCCGGGAAATAAACTTACTGTTCTGGGAAAGGATAAATTTTATAAAGTAGAATTTGATCCAAATGTACAGTCAGGCGCATATATATTTGAGCGTTTCAGAACCAAATTTTATGATTATAAATTTATCATAAATGAAAACTCAGACAGCATTGATTACGTAATAGTCTTTAAGGATCCGTTAATAACTACAAAATATAAAAAGATTTTTACGGATAACGTATTAGGAGTCAAGAAAATTGAAAGAGAGATCAGGGTGGCATATGAGTTGGAGCTTACAGATTACAGCAGTTCCGGTAAAGACAGTCTGCAACCGCTTTTAAAACAAAATTTCAACAAAAAATCAAAAGATAATATCGATCTGGACAAATTGGGGTATATTGAAGACAGGAGATATAAATTTTCCAGTTCGGATCTTCCGGAAGAAAACACATTAAATCAGATACTTTTTCCCGCGATAATAATCACAGTTTCGGCTGCAGCGATAATTTTATTTTTTACTATTAGAAGCAAATAAATTCCCGGTTATTATCGAAATAATATGCAGATAGATAAATATTAGATCACTGTCCGAATGATCAAACTTTTTAAAACCGATTAATGAAAATCAGAAATAAATTTATTGTAATAATTACCTGTCTGGTGTTTTACTCATGCAGTTCAGGTGGAAGTAACATAAGCACTGATGACCCGGAAAAAGCATATTTCATTGCAAAATCACATTATGATAAAAAAGACTATCTCGATGCAATAGATGATTTTAATCTTATAAAACTGAAATTTTCTGGAAGTAGTTTTATAGACAAGTCAATATATTATCTGGGAATGAGCTATTATAAAAGAGAAGAGTTCATACTTGCAAACTATGAGTTTGAAACTCTGATCAAGAATTATCCGTCCAGCGGTTTTGTAGAAGATTCCAGATATATGCTGGCTATGTGTTATTACGGTTTGTCACCTGATTACAGTCTTGATCAGACCTATACAAGATATGCAATTAACGAATTTCAAAACTTTATCGAATTCTATCCGAACAGTAAATATACCGCAGAAGCTGAAAAGAAGATTTCCGAACTGAAAACCAAGCTTGCATATAAAACTTTGAAAAGCGCAGATCTTTACTACACTCTTGACAACTACAAATCAGCTTTGGTCTATTACGGTAATGTGCTTGAAGAATATTATGATACAAAATACGCTGATGATGCACTTTACGGAAAGATCCGTACACTGATCAAAAAGAAAAGATACGAGGAAGCAAAAAAAGATATTGAAAAATTTGAGACTAAATATGCCGGAAGTGAATATTTGCGGAACGTAAAAGAGCTGAAAAAACAAATACCATATTAGTCAAATGATAACTAAAACCGTTAAAGCTTCACAGGTAGAAATGATAGAGCTTGTTCTTCCAAATGACACTAACATACTCGGAAACCTGCTTGGAGGAAGACTCATGCACTGGATAGATATTTCAGCAGCGCTGGCAGCTTCTAGACACTGCAACAATGTAGCTGTAACCGCATCGGTGGATGATCTGAATTTTCATTTTCCGATCCATCTAGGTAACATTGTAAGGCTTAAAGCGTCCGTAAACCGTGCATTCAATACTTCAATGGAAGTCGGAGTCAGGGTTGAAGTTGAAGATATCAAGACCGGAAATGTCATACATACCAACAGCGCTTATCTTACTTTTGTAAGCGTAGATTCTGAAACAAAAAAACCTGTGAAGGTCTCTGAAATTATTCCCGAAACCCCTGATGAAAAAAGAAGATTTGACCAGGCATTGCAGAGACGTAAGCAGAGATTATCTGAGAAGCACGGCATAATTCAAACTAATTAGTACAATCAATCTCACCTGTGATCAATGAGTTTAACTGAATTAAAATGTGATAATCTTTCAAAATCATATTCAGGAAGAATAATTTTTAAAGACCTTAGTTTTAGTATTTCTACTTCTCAGTCACTTACAGTTACAGGGAGCAACGGTTCCGGCAAATCTACTTTAATAAAAGTTATAGCAAATCTAATACATTCTTCAAAAGGAAACATCAGTATAAAATCAGATAACACGGAAGTTCCGCGAGATAAGTGGTTTGAGAAAACAGGACTGCTTTCGCCTTATCTCAATTTGTATGATGAGCTTACCGGATTTGAAAATCTTGATTTCTTTTACAGGCTTAAGGCAAAAGACGGCAATTATTCTAAGGACAGGATAGATGAAGTTCTTCATAGAGTGAATCTTTATGAAAAAAGAAATGAGCTGCTGAAAAATTATTCTTCCGGGATGAAACAAAAATTGAAACTGGCTTTTGCAGTATTGCATGAACCCGAAATACTCCTGCTGGATGAACCAAGGTCTAATTTAGATAAAGCCGGTATTGACATGATCTATGAAGTATCAGCCGAGCAAAAGAAAAAAGGAATTCTGATTATAGCAACAAACGATGAAGATGATAAAGAACTTTGTGACAGAATTTTAAGCATAGAGGATTACAAATAATGGCTGATCTTATAAGAACTTCACTTTTGATCTTCAAAAAAGATTTTAAATCCGAACTGAGATCCAGATATGTGATCAACTCTCTTCTTATGTTCGTACTGGTTACCATTTCTATCATTCGATTTGCCATCGGCGATGAAAAGATCGAAAATGAAGTATTGACGGGCTTATTATGGATAGTAATTTTCTTCTCTGCTTCAAGCGGACTTTCAAGAACTTTTGTGAAAGAAGAAGAAAAGGAAACCTCTATTGCATTGAAGCTATCATCTGATTCATCTAGCGTGATAATCGGGAAATTAATTTTCAATCTTGTACTTACTTTTGCCCTGAATATTCTGATACTGATCTTATTTATTCTCATTACGGATTATCAGATAAAGAACCTTTCCGGATTTGTAATTACAATGATCCTGGGTAATTTCGGACTTGTATCTGCATCTACTATTATAGCGGCAATTATTTCAAAGGCAAATTCAAAAGGAACACTATATCCGGTGCTTTCTTTTCCGGTTCTTCTTCCGCTTCTTCTGACAGTGATCAATGCGACAAAGCTTGCAGGTGCAGGGGTAGATACGGGAAGGTTAAATGGTGAGATACTGATCCTGATATCTTATTCCATAGTTGTGACCGTTACATCACTCATGCTGTTTAAGTATGTTTGGGAAGACTAAGAATTTAGGATTAAATTAATTAATTATTTAAAGTAAATTTGACTATAGTTTAATGATTGAATGATAACTCTGATTTATTAAGTGCAGTGAGATTTTTTACCAGAAGCTTTTTAGTACAGTGTAGATTTAGAGAGTTATATTTGCAGTACTACAAATGTATTTATTTAATAAATATTTATAAAATGGTATATGAATAATATTTTAAAAATTTTAACTTTTGTTTTAATAACCGCCGTCATTATCTGCGGACTTATTATGCCTATTCCTTATATACCTGCTTTGGGGGACAAGGCGCGCGTTCTTTATTTTCACGTGCCGATGTCATGGATATCTGTACTTGCATTTTTTATGTCAATGTGGTATTCCATAAGATACCTGAAGACACGCAATCCCGACTATGACATTAAATCTTTTTCATCTGCAGGTCTCGGTTTTTTATTCTGCATACTGGCAACAGCCACCGGTTCTCTCTGGGCAAAGTTCAACTGGGGATCTTTCTGGAACTGGGACCCGAGGCAAACATCAATATTTATACTGCTGATGATCTACGGGGCATATTTTGCGCTGCGCTCTGCTATAGATTCAGACGAACAAAGGGCAAAGCTTTCATCTGTATATTCAATTATTGCTGCTGTAACCGTTCCTTTCTTTGTATTTATCATGCCGAGATTAGTAGAAACCCTTCATCCGGATCCAATAATAAATTCACAGGGAAAGATCAGTATGGACACTACTATGCTGGTGATATTTCTGACCTCGCTCTTTAGTTTCACATTGTTGTATGTCTGGATGTTAAATCTTAAGATCCGGATTGAAAGACTTAACTTAAACTATAAAAGGAGAATAGCCGAATAATGAATTCACTTTATGATTTTCTTGAAACAAATTCAATGTATGTCGTACTTTTGATAGTGCTGATTATATGGATAGGGATATTTGCTTATTTATGGGGACTTGATAAGAAGGTTAAGAAAATGGAAAAAGAAAGTTAAATTCCGTCATCAGACATTTTATATCTCCGGAATCTTATTTATTAAATTAATATTCTGCAATTAACTATCCACTGAGAAAGACAGATTGAGTAAGCGGAATGTGAATTTTACCCTAACATAAGAGATGACAATTCCGGGCTTCATTGCCAAAACCTCAGCCCAGGTGGTAATTAATCATCGCTGATTAAGCAATCTGAATTTACTTTGATTTATATCTGAATTATGCAGAGTATAGTCCAATTTATTAAATGATATGATGGGTTAATACTCTCTTCCACTGACAAAATCTACAAACTCCATCATCGAATCTTTTACTTTGCTTTCTTTGAAATCTTTAAGAGAGTTTTTTGCTGTTGAAGAATAATCGTTTATTTTATCAGCTGTATATTCCACACCGCCGTACTGGATAACAAACTCAAGCACTTCATCAAATTTTTTAGTCCTGTCGCTTTTTATAAGCTTCATAATTTCAACTGATCTTTTCTTCGGTGCATTACGAAGGGACACTATAAGAGGAAGCGTGAATTTCTTTTCTTTGAGGTCATTGCCCGTGGATTTTCCGAGAAGTTTTTTCCTGCCCGTATAATCAAGTATGTCATCCCTCAGCTGAAATGCGATTCCGATATTCTCCCCGAATACTCCGAGCTTCTCAACGTCTTCTTTATGCTTAGCAGTGCTTAATGCTCCGAGTTTGCAGCAGGTCTTTATCAGCGAAGCAGTTTTATCTGAGATCACTTTGAAATATGTTTCTTCTGTACCGTCAAAATTTCTTGCCTTTTGTATCTGAAGCAGTTCACCTTCGCTCATTCTTCTGACAGCTTCTGAAGTTACCTGCAGAAAATCATACTCATTGTTTTCCAGTGAAATAAGCAATCCCTTGGAAAGAAGATAATCCCCGATAAGAACAGCAGCTTTATTTTTCCAGACTGCATTTATGGAAGCAATTCCTCTTCTTGTTTTTGCTTCATCTACTACATCATCGTGTATAAGAGTAGCAGTGTGAAGAAGTTCTACAAGATTGGCTGCTATGTAAGTTCTGTTATTCACTTCCCCGCAGAGCCTTGCTGAAAGGAGAACGAGTATAGGTCTTATTTTCTTGCCTTTTTGCTTAAGTATGTACTTTGTAATAATGTCTATGAGCGCGACTCTGGACTTCAGAACATTTGAAAACTGTTTTTCAAATTCATCAAGTTCAGCAGTGACCGGGGCGGATATTTTTTTTAAATTCAAATCTTTAAATTCTGTTAATAAGATGATTTTGTTTTATTCAGATTCCGGAATACAAAACCTGATTACAAATTTATTCAGATTAATTTACAGCACATTAATATAAAATTTAAACAATTGCGTCTTCAGCATGCTTCTTCTGTGACAGCTTGCAGATTATAATACTAATTTCATACAGAATAAAAAGTGGTACCGCAAGAAGAAGCTGACTTGTAACATCCGGACTCGGAGTGAGCAGCGCGGCAACCAGTAATATAATTATTATTGCATGTTTTCTGTATTTTCTCATAAACTGTGGTTTTAAAATACCTATCTTTGAAAGAAAAAAAGATACCATTGGTAATTCAAATACCACTCCTGCAGCAATCATAGTAGAAATTATAAAGCTGAAATATTCATCTATTGCTATGTTATTGCTTATGACTGCTGAGCCAAAGTTAGCGAAAAACTCAAGAGCCGTCGGCAGCAGGACATAATATGCAAATATTATTCCTGCAAGAAAACACAAACTTGAAAATATCACAATGCTTTTTATGTACTTGCTTTCTCCTGGCTTTAATGCAGGCTCTATGAATTTCCAAAACTGATAAATTATATTTGGAATGCTGAGAATGATCCCGCCGACAATAATTACTTCCATGTAAAGTGAAAATTGTCCGAACGGTTTTATATTCTGAAGTTTTAAAGGGGGGTTTGTTTTCATTGCGGGAAGCAGCAGTACATTATCCATTATCCAGTTGATGAAAATGCCTACAATTATTCCGCCTATGATCACTCCGACCGCCGATCTGATTATTCTCCACCTGAATTCTTCAAGATGTTCCAGAAAAGACATCTCTCCGGCTTCACTTTCCGATTCCTTATTGTCTTCCGGATCTGTAATCATAATTCACAGAATAAAATTTTCACTTACCCTATTTTCAAGTCGTCATAAAGCCTGAACTTCGAAGTAAGATTTTTAACTTCTTCAGAAACTTCCTTTTTAACATTATCATCTTTCGGATTAGAAATAATCCTGCTGATAAGTTCGGCAATGAGTTCCATATCTGCTTCTTTCATTCCTCTTGTTGTAAGCGCAGGGGTTCCTATTCTTATACCGCTTGTTACAAGCGCACTTTTGTCATCGAAGGGAACAGAGTTCTTATTGCATGTAATACCTACTTCATCAAGAGTTTCCTGTGCGGCTTTGCCTGAGATATTTTTGTTTCTGAGATCGACAAGCAGAAGATGATTGTCAGTGCCGCCGGATATAACTTTATAATCAAGACTTATAAGTTTATTTGCAAGCGCCTGTGCATTTTTTATTACCTGTTTAGCATAATCAAGAAAATTGTCTTCAAGGGCTTCTTTGAATGCGACGGCTTTTGCGGCTATTACGTGCATAAGCGGACCTCCCTGAATACCGGGCATTACCATGGAATCTATAAGTTCGCTCATCATTTTGGTCCTCCCGGACTTCGGGGCTTTCTTGCCGAAAGGATTTTCAAAATCTTTTCCTATGAGTATCATTCCGCCTCTCGGACCGCGGAGAGTTTTATGAGTTGTAGTCGTAACAACATGACAGTAAGGGACCGGATCATTTAATAATTTTTTTGCAATCAGTCCCGCAGGATGAGCAATATCTGCAAGAAGAAATGCGCCGATTTTATCTGAGATCTCTCTGAATTTCTTATAATCAATGTTTCTTGAATAAGCGCTTGCTCCGACAGTTATCATCTTAGGCTTTTCATCCATTGCAACTTTTTCAATAAGGTCATAATCAAGCAGCTCAGTTTCCGGATTGATCCCGTACTGTGTGAAGTTATACAGTTGACCTGAAAAATTCACAGGAGAACCGTGAGTAAGATGACCGCCGTGTGAAAGATCCATTCCCATTACTTTATCACCTGGATTCACCAGCGTAAAATATACAGCCATATTCGCCTGACTTCCTGAGTGTGGCTGTACATTAGCATACTCTGCGCCGAAAAGCTGTTTGGCTCTGTCTCTTGCCAGATCTTCAGCCACATCCACATATTCACAACCGCCGTAATATCTTTTGCCCGGATATCCTTCGGCATATTTATTTGTAAGAGTAGAACCTAATGCCTGTATGACAGCATAAGAAACAAAATTCTCTGAAGCTATAAGCTCAAGTTTTTCTGCCTGTCTTTTAGTTTCATTTGTGACAGCCCCGAATATATCCGGATCGTAATCTTTTAAATTATGTTTTAAAGTATCCATTTTAGTTATTCGTTAATTGTTATTCGTTAATTGTTAATTGTTATTCGTAAATCGTTATTCGTAAATCGTTA
>CAZLOL010000022.1:18914-23783 GCA_964561045.1 uncultured Ignavibacteriaceae bacterium
GTTATTCGTAAATCGTTATTCGTAAATCGTTAAAAAATAAATAAAATCTAAAACGGATGATCCAAAATCTTTTTAATTCCAAATTCAACATTCCAAATTCCAAATGCTCTTACTGGTCTTCCTCTTTGGGTCTCAGGAACCAGAGCTCGCCGAAATTGACGCCTGCTGTCAGATTGAAATATTCTTCTTTTATCAGCTGATTGGAAGATTTACCTCTTATGGAATAGCCCATTCCGAAATCTATTGAATTGTAATTGCTTATAGGAATATTAAGTCCTGCTCTTATGCCGTAGGAATTAATTGATTGCCCTGCGATCTGAAAATTTCCTATTTCATAAAATCCTCCGAATCTGTAAGTAACCATCTGCCAGAATCCCGGCGCGTTAGGAGTAGGAATTATTTCAAATCCCAGCCCTGTCCTTATCGACTGCTGAAAATCCGGATTTGACTGACCGAAGACTCTGTATTTGCTCCAGTCCTGAAAAAGTACATCACCGCTTACAAGATATTTTCTGTTAAAAATGTTTGTAATGCCAAATCCGTATGAATCCGGAATTTCTATAGTTCCTTTATTAAGAGTTACTGTATCTGCTCCTATAGATGATCCGAATATACCGTCCTCCGAAGCATTCATATTGAAACCTGACTGAAATACAAACCCTACTGACAGATTTGCAAGTGAAACATTCTTTAAAAGCCTTCCCATTTCAAATATAAGTCCGCCTTTTACAAAAGATCTTCTGTAATCAAACTGATTTCTTATATTTGAATTTGTAAAACCCGAATTGGAAAAATTGATAAAGTTCTGCCTGTTAATTTCACCGAAAGAATAATTGTATTCCAGTCCGATACTTATTTGTCTGAATAAATTATAACTCATGCCAGCGCTTATCCTTGAAACACTTCCTTTACCCGCATAAGTCTGGGTATATGGCTGATATCCGGTATTACCCAGCACTTTTACTTTGTAGTTTGCAAGACTCATAGGATTAAATCCAAGCGACATTACCCATCCTCTGACCTGATCAAACGGTATTCCAATATTGAAACCCAGAACATTTCCGTTTGATACCTCTGTCTGGGAATTTACGTTCGATGATTTTAAGAATCCGTAGTTTGCATTTACGGAAATCAGTGTTGATTTCATCTTTGTAAGCGTTGCAGGATTCAGATTGTTTATATAAGTACCGAAAAGAGATATCCCCTGAATTCCCATTGAGTAAGTTCTTGTACTCGTATAATAATTCAGGTCACCGATCCCGAAAATCGAATAAGCCGAACCCACTGTCTGCAGCTCCTGTGAAAATGTTTTTCCGCAGGTAAGAAATATTACAATAATTATTAAATATGTTTTTAATTTCCTCATTAATTTCTTAGTGTATAAGTTATTCTTATTCTCGGTCTGAAGGATACTTCGCTTGCAGCAGGAGAATAAAATACAAAATGATCCATGTTTTGTGTCTCATAATAATTTTTCATGCTTATTCCGAGATTAGGCATTACACCGGAATTCCATCTCTGGAATATTGCATTAAGCGCTGTAGAGCTGAGTACATAAGTAACGGAATCACTCTGAAATGCGTCTACAAAAATTGAGTCTGTATTATTGACGCTGTCTACGACCATTCCAAGCACAACCCTTTTGTCAGTAGATGATGAGATGATCGAACTCTTGCTGTCCAGAGTAAACTGAAGATTAACATTATTAATTATCACATTATACGGAAGTTTTGAAAGATCAAAATTCAGTACATTTCTGTATGCCACCCCGCTCTGAAGAACAAATCTGTCCGGCGGAATTATTGAAGACGGAGCATCTGATAGAGTTACATATTCCGATACGTTAAGATTCGCCGTATCAACAACGCTGTTTTTTGTATATATAACGGTAATGTAAGGAATAAGATCGGTTGTGTTATTGAACGAATAAAATCCGCTGATGGTAGTAGAAGGAGCATTGGGTAAAAGAATCATCCCGTAATTTTTAACAGGGTAACTTGTGTCAGCAGTATATTCCAGCCAGTCTTTTACCATTTGATTGTTAAGTGTAATATTTACTTTCTGAGTATCGGCAGTTGGAGTTCCGCTGTAACTTCCTTTTGAAACGGTTCCGTAGTTTGATGAAGTTACTGAATCATAGAGGACAGTTGAATAATTAAAATTTGTATTCATATTGTAAACATTCAGTGAAGTCAGGCCTGATTTATTGTTGAAGCTGTAATCATTGTATTTCAGCGTAAGAATTGCAGACACAATTGTAGAGCTGTCAAGGTTAGGATCTATGCTTATAAATTTCAGCAAAGCCTTCGAAGTATAATTCTGATAATTACCTACAAGTATATTCTCTGACGAAGATGTGTTTATGTAGTTAAGGTAATTTTTATTTGTGATCGTCATTGAATCAATCTGAGAATCGAGTACGCGAGTTGAAAGCGTGTCATCCGGAGAAATGAAAGTGATTCCGGTTGAATTTGGATTATTCTCACAGCTGATAAGTAAAACCGTAGTAAATATTAATAACAATAATTTTACTGAATATTTTTTTATAAAGGGCATATGATCTGAATGAATTCTTTTTCTGTTAATCTTCTTTTTATTTAATTTAATTTTACTTGTTTAAACAGTTTGTAAATTTTTAATAAACTCTGATGCTTCGTATAAGTCTTTTGCAACATAATCTATTCCTATCATTTCTGTTTTGCATTTTAGTATGTCATTCTTACCATAACCTGTTTCAACCATAATCTTCTTAAGTCCTGCATTTTCAGCGCAAAGCATATCCGTGAAACTGTCACCTATGAAATATGATTCCTTCAGATCTATGATATGTTTTGCTTCTGCTTTACGTATCATTCCAATATTTGGTTTCCGTAAATCACTGCTTTGCCTGTACTTTTCCACAATCCCGTCTTCATGGAACGGTGAATAATAAATATCATCAATTAATTCAATTCCATTTTTATCGGTAAGAAGCTTCTTCAGTTCCGAATGAATATTATTCAGATCTTCTTCCGTAAAAAATCCTCTTGCTATCCCGGATTGATTTGTTATAATTATATTCAGGAATCCTGAGTCTTTAAAATTTCGGAGTGCTTTTAACGTATTGGGATAAAGGCTGATGTCTTCAGGGCTTTTTAAATAATTCACTTCCTCATTGATTGTACCGTCCCTGTCTAAGAAAATTGCCCTGCTCACTTTTATTATAATTATAAAAATCAGGTGGAAGCTACATCTTTATAAAGCTTCATGTATTTCTGTGCAGAGACTTTCCAGGAAAAATCAAGAGACATTCCCTGTCTTGCAATTTTATTCCATTTGCTCTTATCTTTATAAAGAGCAAGAGCTGTAAATAATACCTTCATCAGTTCTTTAGGATCATATTTGTCAAACAAAAATCCGTTGCCGCCTGGCTTTTTATAATCTGTGATCGTATCTGAAAGTCCTCCTGTATTTCTTACAATCGGAACAGTCCCGTATTTAAGGCTGTACATCTGATTCAGTCCGCATGGTTCATACTTTGAAGGCATAAGATACATGTCCGCAGCTGCTTCGATCTGGTGAGCAAGCGTTTCGTCAAAACCAATGTGAACGGCAAGTTTGCTCTTGTATTTCTTTTCGGCTGCTTTTAAAAATTTCTGATACTTTTCTTCACCCGTTCCGAGAATGATCATTTGTACATCCTGCTTCATTAGTTCAGGCATAACCTTTTCTATCAGATCAAAACCTTTCTGATCAACAAGTCTTCCTATAACTCCTATCAAAGGAGTTTCTTCATTAAAATCTATTTTGAATTTATCAAGAAGCTCGCGCTTGTTTTCATACTTAAGCGGAATTTCCTGATGAGTATATCTGTAAGGTATAAGTTTGTCTACAACCGGATTCCATATAGAATAATCAATTCCGTTAAGTATCCCGACCATATCTTTCTTGCGTGCATTCAGAACGCTTTCGAGACCGCATCCGTACTCCTTGTCTGTTCTGATTTCCTCGGCATATTTCTGGCTAACTGTTGAGATCTTATCAGCATAGTTCAAACCTGTTTTCAGATAACTGAACTGTCCGTAATGAAGGCCGCCTTTTTCCGTCAATACTGAATCCGGCAAGCCTGTCTTTGCAAAAGATGACTTGGGAAAATTTCCCTGATAAGCAAGATTATGAATCGTGAAAACAGTTTTGATGTCATTGAGATAAGGATTATCCTTATGTGTGGTCTTTATAAAAGCCGGTATGAGTCCCGTCTGCCAGTCATTGCAATGTATAACATCAGGTTTCCACTGAAGAATCTCAAGGATCTCAATTACAGCTTTACAGAAAAATAAATATCTTTCGTCATTATTCGGAAAGTCTTTTTTTGTATTGGAGTTCTGATATATCCCTTTATTTTTGAAATAATCCTGGCTTTCCATCAAATACATCTGGGCTTTTGTATTCTTCCCGTGTATAAAGGATGACTTTATGCTGAACTTTGTGTCTTTGCCGTTTACGCTTAGCTTTAATTCTTTTAGCCGCTTTATTTCATGTATCTGCAGGCGTCTTTCATCAAGCTGTCCGTATTTGGGACTTATAATTCTTACGTCATTACCTAAGGAATTTAAAGCTTGAGGGAGAGAATTTGAAATATCTGCTAAGCCGCCGGTTTTAGAATAAGGGAAGACCTCACTTGTTACGAACAGAACATTAAAACCTTTTGCCATTCAACGAATTGTTTTATACAAAAATAAAGATAAAGCGAATGATTAGCAATGAAATTAACAGTCTTGAGGGAGAGTTTAAAGAGTTTGTTGAGTGTTTGTATAGATTATAGAGTTATTAAAGTTTGTAAAGTTTGTATTGGCTTTCCCGCAAAAGCTACGGGTTTTCTGGAATGAG
>CAZLOL010000022.1:23883-27961 GCA_964561045.1 uncultured Ignavibacteriaceae bacterium
GGGTATGACAGTTAAGGATTTCAGAAGTTTCTTACTCAACTAACTCAAATATTATCCAAAATAGAAACAGGAGTTAAAAATGATTTAACTCCTGTTTGATTCACATTAAAAAACTAAATTACGTATCGGTCACTTCGCGAATTTCATATAGTCAGGTCGATAATTTGTCTGCCCGTTTACATGCAGGTCCTTATTATAAATTACTCCCTGTGGATTGATGACCGTTCCGTGACATACATAACAATTCGTGATCTGCAATCCTTCCCAGTGCGAATAAACTCCGCCCGGTCCGGGATTCGGATTTCCCGTTTCAGGATTTCCGTGACATGAACCGCATTTTACGGAATTAGGATCAGTCCATACAGGAGTTGCAGTCCGGTTTCCAATCTCAAAATCTCCGTGACAATATACATTGGAGCATGTTGCTGTCTCCCTGTTCCATACAGGATCTGGCGTCACTCCCGGTGTTGTTGTCTTAGCAAGTGTTCCGAATACTATATCTGCAATGCCGTCAGGATTCTCTCCCAGATGGTTCGGTGAATTGAATCCGCCTTCAAGCGGCAAATGACATTCATTACACTCTACAGGAGCTGAATACTTTGTCGAATCAAGATGATATACATGCACCCCGACTCCCAGTGTACTGATTTCATTTGAACCGTTAAGGGCGCTGGGCGGATTTGAATGTCCTGAAGCTCCGCCGTGACAAAGCCTGCAGTTCTGCGGACCTCCGGAAGATGTATGGCATGTCAGACAACTCGAACCGGTAACTCCGCCTTTATAATCTCCGCCGTGACAGGATTTGCATTGTGTCAGATTCCATGCATTGTTATTATAAATATATTTACCGTGAAAATCCGGAGAAGAAATTGCATCTGCGGAAGATGTATCTGCCCAGCCGGCCGGGTGAACACTAAGTTCCGGAGCCGGTGTCAGATTGTTTTCCACTTCACTGCATCCGACATAGGTCAGCGAAACAGCTATCGTAAAAAAGAACAGCAGATAAAATACTGTCAGTTTCTTCATTCTATTAAATGAATTTTTAATTTTAGTTTTCATCACTTCATATCCTTTCCCTTAATAATATTTGGATTGAGATGACACTGAGCGCATACGGGATCCTGACCCGCTTCATCATGACATGACTGACATGATTCTATATCTCTTCTTGCAAGCTGCGAGTGCAGACCTCCGCCCGAACTTGCATCCATCGTTGCAAAGTTAGGCTGCTGATGACTCGACGGCGCAATTCCCGTTACGGTGTTGCCTCCGTTCTGATGACATGCAGAACAGAACTCAACGGGATCATGGCATGTATTGCACTCATAACTTTTTTGTGTTGCATCGAGTCCGTGTGTATAAAGATAATTTAAATTATGCGCGGTGGTCAGTTTCTGCAGATCACCTCTGTCAGTTCTTGTTCCGTTATCCTTTGTATAATAAGGAGCGTAGAAATTATCCTTTGTATTGTTGCCGGTATAATTCAAAGGACTGTGACATGCCTGGCAGAAATTATCGCTGTGACACATCATACAGTTATTCTTGGAGCTGACACCTGCAACCATTGTATGCTGATTAAGAAAATCAGTTTTAAGATGATCCCTGGGAGTCAGGTTCGTAAGATTATTGTGACATGCATCGCAGCTGCTTGCGGCTGTCCTGTCATTGTGACAGGTGTAGCAGCTTTCCATGCTTGGAAAAGCCGAAACCGTATCCTTTGCAAACTTCACAGCTTCCAGCCCTCTGTGACAGTCTGTACATTTCTTGTATCCCGCATGCTGCTTATGTGAAAAGTTCATCTCCCTGTCAGAAGCCTTCAGCTTTTTAAACACATTGTCGTAATGGCAAAGGTTACATTGCTTTGTATCCTTTACATCATGACATCCCTCGCAGTCTTTCTTTTTGGGATTAATATTGTCTTTGGAAGAAACTGAAGTAAGCGCTTTTGCATGGCAGTCTTCGCATTTTACCGAAGCATCAACTGTATGGAGCCTGTGATCAAATTTTATGATCAGACTGTTGTCATAAATATCTTCAGTCCTTTCTGTCATTTCCTTTTTTACATACTCATTCTTTCCTTTTGACAAATAAGCCGTAGTCGTAAGAAAGATGACTATGCCTATTATAAACAGCAGGTAGTACTTTGGTATTTTCATAATAATAATTTTAAATGATCTTAAAATTTGCTGAATAATCTGTATGTTGCTCCAAGAAGAAATCTTGCATCAGTCTTGTAAATCATGTTTGTAAGCAGCTGTCCCTGAGCATCTATACTGAACTGTGACGATGGTCTGTATGTGATGCCAAGCATTCCGCTGAACTGATTTTCCGACTGTGTTGCATATTCACCGAGCTTATAATTTGAATAATTCAGTGTAAGATTTCCCGAAAGCTTGGTCGGAACAAGTTCATGATACACATATCCGACCGCTCCGTTTGATTCGCCTGAATATCCGGAATAGCCCACGTAATAAATCCCGTACCACGGATTCTTGAGTCCAACCTGATATTTCAATGCATTGTCATCAATGTAAATTACATCAGATATGGATGCAAACAGATTGATCCCGTTCTTAAGCGCATAGTCAATGCCTCCTTCGACCTGCTGATAATGAGACAGCGGCCAGAACTGCGCCATTGTCCAGAATGTCGTATTATAAGTAAGCTGCGCTCCCCTGTAAGTATAGTCTGCGGATAAAGTCAGATTTTTTATCGGATAGCTTATACTGAATTCCGCATGATAAAATTGTTTCAGATAAATATCATAATATGCCTTTCCGAACAGGTTATAATCTTTCTTTCCCGTATAATTTATATTGAATCCTATCAGCTGCTCCTCTTTGGAATCAGTAACGATTAATTCCTCTGTCGTTACAAAGTCACTGTCTATTCTCGGAGCGTAATAAGGATCATATTGCTTTCTCTTAAGGTAATAACTCAGAGAAGTTGTAAGACCCTGATCTCCGTAATAATAGAATGTAGAACCGAAAATAAAATTATTGTTCAGATCGGAATAGCTTTGAAAATCATAATTTTCCGGAGTCAGCGCTCCGCCGTATACGGTAAACTGATATTGTTTCTTCATTCCGGCTTTGTATCTGAGGCTTAGGCCGTCAACAGATCCGTTCCCGACACCTGCAAAAACAAACTGTCTGCCGACCTTCATATCCAGCACGTTCCAAAGATCAGTACCTTTTACATAAAGATTATAAAATGAATAATCGAATCCATCCCCCGATTCGTTTACGATATCTTCCTGTGCAAGCAGCGATGTATTTAGGCTCCATTTCTTATCTGTGACATCCAGCAGAAGATTTTGATATCCTTTTAAATGTGAAGTCTCAAAGTCACTGTTGGTGCTGTCTGCCCTTTCCCAGGAGTAAAAATACGTGCTTAGTCTGAAATTCATTGTCTGTGCTTCGGCAATTGCTGAAATGAATAGTAAAAATAAGATGAGTTTATAGTTAGTTTTCATAATTAACTATTATTTAGGTTTGTGATGTGCGATCAATTTCCACATCTGTTCATAGTCAAATTCAAAATAGGTCGGACTTTCTTCATTATGACACTGAATGCAGAATTTTTCTTTTTCTGTATGAAGAATTAATCCTTTTGTTACAGCTTCTTCCCTGTCTTTCATCACTGAAGGTTTTTTGTATTCCGAGCCCGGTCCGTGACAGCTTTCACACTGAACTCCCTGTGATTTGTCAAATGAACCAAGCAGCAAACTTTCATCAATATCCGTCCCTAATACATGGCACTTTACGCATTGAGGGGTTTCGGCTGCGGGAGTAATGTATCCTTTTGAAATTGCAATACTGTCCGCAGCTTCTGTCTGAAGATCAAGAAACGCCCTTGAATGTGCCGACTCTTTCCATATACGCATCTGATCCCCCTGACTTTCATTGTTATGACATGCGCCGACACAAGTATTAACCCCTACATACTTATTCTTTGTCTGTGAATGATTTCCGTCAGTATTCCAGAATAAAAATACTGATAAGATCAAAGCAAAACTAAATATTTTCAACTTGTAAGATCTCATGATTCATATCCGTTTCAATGAGATTACTGAAAA
>CAZLOL010000023.1:0-26663 GCA_964561045.1 uncultured Ignavibacteriaceae bacterium
GTTCATTGAAATTAGTTAATAGTTAATAGTTAATAGTTAATAGTTAATCGTTATTCGTTAATCGTTATTCATTAATCGTTATTCATTAATCGTTATTCATTAATCGTGATATGTTTACAGTAGAAAGATAAAAATGTTAGTTGAAAGTAAAAAATTAAAATACAAAAAATAATAAATTTATTCTAACTATTCATTCTCGATTCTTAATTCTTAATTTTCAATTCTTAATTCTCAATTAATATTTAAGGAAACATAAAAAATTCAATTGCAATAAGATAGGAAAAGCAATAAGTTCGGATGTTTCCTATTTATTTATAAAATAATATTCATGTCAGAAGTAATAAACTATCAAATAAGCAAATCTCTTTCGATAAATAAAAAACAAGTGTCGGCTGCAGTTGAACTGCTTGAAGAAGGCGCTACAATACCTTTCATCTCCCGATATAGAAAGGAAGTTACAGGCAGTCTGGATGAAATGCAGGTTGCTGACATACAGTCAGAGCTTAAAAGACTTACTGAACTCGTTCACAGGCGTGAGTATATTTTAAAAAGTATTTCAGATCAGGGAAAATTATCTGAGGAGCTTGAAGAAAAAATTAACAGCTCCTGGGAATTGAATGTGCTGGAAGATCTCTATCTTCCTTTTAAACCAAAAAGGAAAACCCGTGCTACTGCAGCGCGTGACAAAGGTCTGGAACCCCTCGCTACTCTTCTGATGTCTCAGGAAGATTTTAATGTAACTGATGAAGCTATGAAATACCTTAATGACGATATTCTAACTGCAGATGATGCACTTGCCGGAGCACGTGACATAATTGCAGAATGGATAAGCGAAGACACATCTGCAAGAAATACCATCAGAGAACTCTTTGCAAAGTCTGCAATTCTGAGTTCTAAGGTATCTTTAAAGAAAAAAGAAGAAGGGCAGAAGTATCTTGACTACTTTGATTATTCAGAAGATCTTAAAAAATGCCCCGGACACAGGCTGCTTGCAATCCTCCGGGCAGAGCAGGAAGGAATTCTTCGTGTTGCTATTTCAGTAGATGATCAGTTAGCTGTAAAGATCCTTGAAAAAATATTTGTTAAATCCAAGAATTTAAATGAGGCAGCCTCACAGGTCATACTGGCTGTATCGGATTCTTTTAAAAGACTCTTATCTCCTTCAATTGAGACTGAATTCTTTAACAGCTCAAAATCCAAAGCTGATAAAGAAGCTATACTCGTTTTCTCTGAAAATCTCCGTCAACTTTTACTGTCTGCTCCATTAGGACCAAAGGTCACTTTAGCTATCGATCCGGGATTCAGAACAGGCTGTAAAATTGTTTGTCTGGATGAACAGGGGAGTCTGCTTCATAATACCACCATCTACCCTCATCCGCCGCAGAATCAGATCAAAGAAACTACTGAAGTAATAATTAATCTTGTAAAACAATTTAAAATAAAAGCTATAGCTATAGGAAACGGAACTGCCGGCAGGGAAACTGAAAGCTTCATGAAATCTATTCTAGATAAGTCTTCTGATATAGAAGTTTATATGGTAAATGAATCCGGAGCTTCTATATATTCTGCATCTGAAGTTGCAAGAGAAGAGTTCCCTGAACTTGATCTTACTGTTCGTGGAGCAATATCAATAGGCAGGCGGCTTATGGATCCTCTGGCTGAACTTGTAAAGATAGAAGCAAAATCTATAGGTGTAGGTCAGTATCAGCATGATGTTGATCAGGATCAGCTGAAAGAAAGTCTCGATCAGGTTGTAAGTTTTGCGGTTAATAATGTCGGCGTGAATCTGAATACTTCCAGCAAACATCTGCTGCGCTATGTTTCCGGGATCGGACCGAAGATCGCAAATGCAATTACAAAATACCGTCAGGACAACGGAGCTTTTAAGTCGAGAAAAGAACTTATGAAAGTTACCGGCTTGGGAAATAAAGTATTTGAACAGGCTGCGGGATTTCTCAGGATACCCGGAGCAAAGAACCCGCTCGATAACAGTGCCGTACATCCTGAAAGTTATTCTGTAGTTGACAGAATGGCTAAAGATCTGTCTAAACCGGTTTCTGAACTTATTAGCTCTGATGAAGTTCGGAAACAAGTTGATATTAAAAAATATGTGAGCGAAAAGATTGGACTGCCGACTCTTGAAGATATTATGAATGAATTAAAGAAGCCCGGTCTTGATCCGAGAGGGAAGGCGGAAGTATTTTCTTTTGCCGAGTCAATAAATGACATAAATGATCTGAAAGTTGAAATGCGGCTGCCGGGAATAATCACAAACATTACAAAGTTCGGCGCATTTGTAAACATCGGTATAAAGGAAAATGGGTTGCTGCATATTTCCCAGATCAGTAGCAGCAGGTTCATTAAAGATCCTGCGGAAATATTAAAGCTTGATCAAAAGGTAATGGTTAGGATAATCAGCATAGATATTGAAAGGAAGAGGATACAACTGTCTATGAAGGAAATTTGATTTAATGTGACTGTATTAAAGTTGAAACAGTTAAGCAAAATACATAAGGAAATTTCTTTGCTATTTGGTTTTATATTCATTCAGAAACATAATTAGTTTCTCTTCTTCATAAGGTGAATCCTCAGCGGGGTACCGAAGAATATCTTCATATTTACCTGACTCTTTTGCAATTGCCCACACAATGCTTTCTCCGGCAGGTATATTTAAAGGTGATAATCCATAAATACTGTCAGTGTATGCTTCACTTGTATTTGTGAGAATGAAATTCTCTTTCTTAAGTTCTGCTATCAGCTCTTTAAGAAATAACGCATTCAGCAGATTATAATGTAAGAGAATAACATGCCTTATTTTTCTTCCCGTCAGTTCGGTCGCAAGACTGTCATAATAATGACTGCGCTCAAGTATATGATATATATAAAATTTCCTGAATCCTTCAAGGTCGGCAGCCGGATTTACTTTCAGAGTTTCATTCATAACCTTATCTATGAACCAGTCAGATGCATCTATGGAAACATAGCCATTCCTGTAGTTTTCACTTAAAAGAAACTGCCTGCAAGAATCAATTTTTTCTAGTGTATTACCTTCTTTCAAGTATGGAAACCGGAAAAGTTTTGTATAATTTTTATAATTGCTGATCAGAGATACATTCATAAGAAAATCTGTTTTGAAATCCTCAAAGTTCATTTTCTTTGAACCGTAATTGCGGTGCTCGTATGAATGATTAGCTATAGAATGTCCTTCATTATCCCACCCGGTTATAAGATCTTTTCCTTCCTGTGAATTAATTCTTTTTCCGCATACATACAAAGCTGCCTGCAGGTTGTTTTCTTTTAAGGTATTTAATATGCTGTCATTTATGCTGTTCCATGTCAATAAAGGAGTTGGTGTGGTTTGAGGGTCATCAAAACTGAAGGATATATACGACTGACAATTTACAAAAGATGTTTTTAATAATGCAAACAGGATAAGCATTACAAGACAATTATAATAATATTTCATATACAGTAATTGCTTCCGGAATATTAAATCGAATGATCTTAAATATGCTGATCTATAATTTGTTTCAGTAAATTTGCAGGAACTACGCCGGATTGTCTCCAGACGATCTTGCCTTTCTTAAAGAGTATCAGAGTCGGAACTCCCTGAATATTGTATGCTGCTGAAGCTTGTTGATTTTTATCAACATCAATTTTAAGTATAAGCACCTTTGAGCCGACAGCTGTTTTCAGTTCATCGAGTACAGGAGCCATCATTTTACATGGTCCGCACCAGGTAGCTGTAAAGTCAACCAGGACAAGCTCTTCCGTCCTTAGTATTTCTCCGAAGGTCTTTTGTTTTTCTTTTGTTTCCATATTATTCGCTTTTATGATTCAGTAAATTTACTTTGTAAAAAAAACTTCTTTAAAATATTCATTCAACGGATTTCTTAGAGCGCTGCATTATCAATTTCTCTTTTATAAAGTTCAATTGCATTTTTATACTTTATTTTAAGATCATCAGGATCTTTTATGCTGAAAAGCTTCTCAATTTCTTTTACTATCTCATCAGGAAGTTCATCATTCAAATAACGGAGTTCAAAATTATAATGGATGGGATTGTATTTGATCCTCAGCATTCTTATAAGCGGCTTTAAAGTAAGATCAAAGTAATATGCAAGTGCATCAATATATCTGCCTCTTAAGATCTCCTTTTCTGTCTGAAAAAGAAAAAATTCGAAAACATTTTTTGATTTCTTACCGAATGCATCAACTTTTTCCTGAAATGCATCTTTGTCAAATACCTGTTCATTCATATAGCCGTATCTGTCATAATGAACTGCGAAGTTACCGTGAATCTGTTTATCCAGCTCTTTTGCGGGATTGGATCTCTCAACAATAAAAAGGTCAACTATTGCAAATCTGTCTGCATTCGTCAGTTTGTAAAATTTATGCTGAAAATCTTTATTCTCAGCTGCGGTATATACTGCAGCTATCCCCGCTAGTTTCTCCAGAAAGCTTTCGAATTTCTTAACAGTCTCCTCAACTTTCCCGTCTTCAACATCTGCCATCAGGTCCAGGTCAGAGAGTTCATCATATCGTCCGAATGCTTTTGCTCCGCCTTCTGCAAGCAGATTGATCTGTGGGTATGAACTTAGTTCTTTTATTATTTCCCTGAATATTTCCTCCCTGTGCATTATAATCGAAATTTAAAATTGTATTTTAAGATATCTTTCAGAAATAAAAAGCTTATTTTAAAACAAGCTCAGATTCAGAAACCACAACACCATCCTCATCACAGTAAATATATTCACCTGGTATAAAATCTATACCTGCAAAATGTAAATGTACATTCTCCTTACCTTCATTATTTTTGCCGCTCTTCAGAGGATATGCGCAAAGAGCTTTCACACCGAGATCAAGTTTGGCAAGAGCTGCAGAATCCCGTATACATCCGTTCACTATTATTCCATTCCAATTATTCTTCACTGCTATCTCTCCGAGCATATCACCCAGTAAAGCGCATTTCATTGATCCTCCTCCGTCCACTACCAGAACTTTCCCGTCTCCGTTTCCTTCAAGAGCTTTTCTTACAAATGGATTATTTTCAAAACATTTCACAGTATGAATTTTTCCGGAAAAGATTTTTCTGCCGCCGAAGTCAGTTAAGACACCCGGATCTGCAATTTTTATTTTGTCAGCACATTCATCACAAAGATCAGTTGTTTTATAGTTCATTTAAATTATGATATCAATATTAAATTTTTTGATAAATTCCGCTTTGAACTGCGGCTTTGTTTTCTTTCAGGTTTCTTAACAGATTCTTTAGCTTTTCTACAGCTGTTTCTTTCATCAAAAGATTCAATCCGACTTTTGGCGGTCCTTCTTTTACAAGCTTGTCGAAAGTATCCCTGAAAAAATTAATTGATTTTTCAGTCTTATCTGTTTTCTGAATTCCCTTGAAACCGGTTTTCTTTAGAAGCTCGTCATATTCATGAACTGTTATTAAATGGCTTATATTAATTTTTTCTGCCCAAGGCAAAGGATAAAATAAAGGATCATTTCCGGTGCTGAATATATCATAATAAATAAATTTACCTCCCTTTTTCAGTACTCTGAATATTTCAGAATAAAGTTTGTCCTTCTCTTTTATGTTCATCTGTGCATGCTGTGTCCATACAATATCAAAGGTTTCATCATTAAAAGGTAACTTCGTTGCATCTGCACAAATAAACTCAGTACGATCATCCAGACCAACAAGCTCCGAAAGCAGCTTAGCAGTTCTGATAAAATCCTCCGTAAGGTCTATTCCTGTAACCTTGCATCCTGTCTCGAACGCAATCACCCTTGCAGGTCCGCCTATGCCGCAGCCGACATCAAGTATCTTTGAATCCTTGTTTATCCCTGATTCCGTTATAAGTTCATGCGTTGCATCGGCACCTCTTATATGGAATTCATCCACAGCCGAAATATCTTTCTGTGTAATTTTATCCTTTTCTATTCCTGAATCCCTGAGTTTCTGAATAATTGTTTCAAACAGATCACTTCTGGAATAATGCTTTACAACTTCAGATTTAATATTGTCCATTAAAAATTCCTTTCTTTAGTGTATAAAGTTAATTTACAAATAATAATAATTGAATTATATATGAATTTATGAATCAAAACAGAAATTAGCTTAAAGCTTTCTGCCGGATAATTTCCATTTTAAAAGTTATTTGACTATTCATTTCGGTTGATCCGGAATTCTATTGTACGCATCCAGTCCTTTAAATGAAAATATGAGCCCTGTTAATAAAATCATTGAACGGACCCAGTTCATCTGATTCCACTGTTCCCATGCCGATTTTATATTTTCCAGGTTCTCATTTATATTCGAACCGAACATGATCATATTTCTCGGATAGAAATAAGCAAACGTAAAGGCTTCATTTACGGCATACAAAAGAAAAGCAATGATGAGAAATGTTCTGACTTTTCCCTGACTGTTCCAGAAGAAAATAACTGACAGCAAACCAAACAATAGATTTGCCGGTGAAAAGAGACCGAAGAATGCTCCGGGAGTTATATAATGATAATAGCTTCTTGCTGCCTGAATGGATTTAGGAAAATCTGCGCCCCAGATTCTTGCATCTACAAGTGAAGAATAAATGTTCGTCAGAAGTAGTCCTGCTGCAATTGATATGGAAAAATATAATACGATTTTTTTCATTAAAAATGAATTGTGTCTTTTTAAAAAATATTTGATTAATCCGGATTTCTCTGATAAGTATTTCTGAATTCATCCTGAATAACGTGTGCTTCTCCTCTGATTTTAAATATCACGTCATCAGTAAGGGTTCTGACTCTGAATGTCCAGCCTTCAGGTAGTTTAAGCCTGCCTGATAATGAATCCAGATCTTCAGGTTTCATATATTTTATAACTTCCTGAGATGCTGCCTGCAATGTGTAAATAACTCCCTTATCGGTAATCAGTTCATAGATCTTTCTTCCTTTGAGGAAAATAAAATCAGTATATCTGTCAATGATCTGTTCAGTATAATTCTTTCTTTTATTTAGTTCAGACGATCTTCTTGATAGAGTTGCAACGAGATCATATGTGTATCCGCTGAATTCTCTTGGCTCTCCGCTGTAATATCCGTGCAGCTCATCCATCATCCAGAAGCGCGGACCGTTTTTTATTATTGCCGCTGCGCCAAGTTCTTTTTTAATTTTATCAGTATCCATATTATCCCAGTCCTCTATAGGAACAGGTATTCTTTTTGTTGTATTGTAGATACCTGCTTTTATTTCCCGGAATACTCTGTATGCAGTGAATATTTCAAAATATATTTTTCCTCTTGTGTTTTCTACTACAGCAGGCTCTTCTTTTAATTTCATTTCAAGCCTTCTCAGCTGTGATCCGGAACTTCCCCTGAGCTTCTTTGCTGCTAATGCTGCTCCGGCAATAAGACTGCCGCCTATAATTATAAGTTTGTTTTGTTTCTTCAAAGTATATTTAATTTTTTCAATTAATATTTAAGTTTTTACAAAATTGTGCAAATGTGTAATTAAAAGAAATGCACAGTCAGAACATATAAAGGCAGATTAAAGTAAAGCAGAAAACAACATTAGTTCTTTATCATCCTCTTTCAACAGAATATTTTTTTCAAAGGTAAGACCTGTTTTTTTCAAAAGCCTTATTGAGTTAACATTTTCTTTATCAGTTATTGCAACAATTTTTTTTATTCCTAAATCTGTTCGCGCATGTTTCAATACAGCTTCTGCAGCCTCAAAGGCATATCCGTTTCTTTCATAGTCAGGAAGCATCGCAAATCCAATGTCAATGTCTTCCAGTGATTCTCTTTTGATCAGACCGCAGATTCCAACCGAAGTATTAATGTTTTTAAGTTTCACTAAGTATAGTCCGAATCCGTTAACATCGTAACTTTTTAAAGGACCGTCAATAATATAATTAACAGCATCGGTTTTAGTCTTTACATTTTTATTTCCTATAAACTTAAGCCATCCGGGAGAATTCAGAAGTTCAAGTATGAACTCAGAATCATCTGAAGTTAGCCGGCATATTACAAGCCGTTTTGTTTCGGCTATATTCAATTGCATATATTCTTTAAGATAATTTTTTAACCGAGAGCGCCGCTTATCCTGTTATAAATTTTTGCAGGCATCCATTTTCTCGGTTTTCCGAATATCATTCTTTTAGAAATCCTGTCAGGTATGTAATTACTTTCTCTGAGAAACCCTCGCGCTGTAAGGTTTTCAGCAGGCATCGCAGCATAGTCACGGGTTTTAATCAGTAATTTCATCAGTTCAATTCCTGCTTCTGTTCCTGAAGCAATAATTAATCCGTCTCTCAGAGTGGGGAAATATACTCCTCTGACTTTTTCCCTTTGAATAAATATTTTCGCATTGATCAGATGTTCTCTCAGTGTTTGCACTCTGTATTCCCCGGATATTTTTCTGTCAAGTTTAAGTATCTCTTCCAGATATTTTTTCTTATAGGATTTGATGGCAGGGGAAACAGAAATATTCATGCCGCTGCAATCTCCTTTGAAATGATGATATTCCGTTTCAACTTTAAAACCTGCTTTAAGATATACCGGATAACCAAGATCAGTTGCATCCAGATATATTGTCCTGAATCCTCTGCCGGTCAATCTGTCAACTAATGCTCTTGTTATTAGATAACCGAATCCTCTGTTCCGGTTCTTTTTATTAACAATTATATGTGCAAGCCATGCGGTATTTTTGTGGCAAATTGAAGTCCCGACTCCGGCTATTTTCCCTTCATAAATTATCTTAATCGGATCACAAAATGGAGACCTTACATAAAATTCAAAGTGAGGTTTTATATCATCCCAACCGTCAGGCTGAAGATCAGTAAGATTACAAATATCTCCAGACTTAACTCTTTCAATGATCATTGTTCATTTATATGTATTTAAATAAACTTTACTTAATTAAGCAGAAATAACTATTTATGTATCTATCGGATGAGATCTTCCGGTTAACTTCTTATATTTAAAGAGTTAAACTAATCTGCTAAAATGATTTCTACTAAAATATCTCCGGCAAAGTCCCTAAACATTCTGTGCTTTGTAATGATGAATTCAATTACTTTTGTTTTACAAATTTAACTTTCTCACCCGGAAAAAGGTATATGTTGCTGCAATACAGAACATCAGTATCAGTTTCATCCTGTTCAACTATATAATTATCAAAAACCACCTCAGTCAGAGAAGGATTAAGTGAAAATTCAAAGAAGTTATATTCTTTAATATCTACTTCAAGAATTGCAGGAAGATCAGGAAAAAAAGAATGAATAAGCTGAATTTGATTACAATCAGGAATTTCAGTATCTGCAACACCTTCACTGTTGGTTTCTGCAATGACCGTATCTTTGCCGTTTATAAAATAACAGACTACATTTTTCAAAAGCAGAACATTCTTATCCGTGATTTTGACTGTTATTTTATTAGTGGAATTATTTTTCTGCTTATGTATCAGACTAAAATCATTACCGGCTGATTTACTGCCATTTAATACAATTTTGCTGCTTTCAATACTGTAGGTTCCTTGCGCCTGTCTGTCGCTCGCGCCGTAAATGTAGAAAAACTGAAATGTATTATCATCGTTGAATTTAAATCCCGAAGCCATTTCAGGAACCCCTGTTAAAGAATATTCACCTGTTATATCTTTTGCTGTAATTTGAGATTTCAAGGTTGATATATTGGAAAAGTTTAAAAATAATGAAAGAATAGAAATTACAAAGTATGTTCGGTAGGTTTTATGCACAGATATTAATTAATATTTTATCATTTTAATACTATAATATAAGTTAATAAAATTCAGCAACTTTATATATTGCTTTTAACTGACTGATTTCGGTTTTCTGATAAATGTATAAGTTTCTATAAAACAGCTTGAATATTTTATGATAAGACTATTTCATAGATAGTTAAATAATACTTAAGAATTTACCATTTGAATATTAACTTTTTCTGAAGACAATTTAAAAAGCCGCTGAAGTATCTTCAGCGGCTTTTGTAATAAGAAATAATCAGAGATTACTTAATTAAGAGCATACTCTTTGTGATTGACGTATTACCGGCTTTTAAACTATAAAAATAAACACCGCTTGCAAGTCCTGATCCGTTAAAATCTGCTTCATAATTTCCTGCCATTTGGTTCTGATTTACAATAGTTCTGATTTCTCTGCCCGAAATATCAAATATCTTTAATGTTACAAAACTTCTGACAGGCAGCTGATAACTTATCACTGTGTTTGGGTTGAAAGGATTCGGATAATTTTGATTTAGAATAAATTCTTCCGGAGAATTAAATACCTGATTGCCAATGCCTGTGAGTATGGATGTATATTCGAAGACTCCCTGACCTGTTGTAACAGTGGGATGCGCTCCTCCGGCATATAATGTTGAGTCTATCATGGTTCTGAAATTCAATGCTCTTACTGAAGTAGAATTTGCCATCGTGCCGCCGTTAAAATCTGTCCAGGATATGCCTGCATTGGTGGATCTGAAAACTCCTATACCGGAATTTGTTGCATTACCCAAACCAACGTAAAATTCCGTCGTACTCCCCGGTCTGATCAGACAGCTTCTCGGTAAAGTTCCAACGGCATTGGGCAGACCCGAATGTTTCCTTACCCATATTCCGCCTCCGTTTGTTGTTACATACATTCCGCTGAGGGAATCTGTATTAAGGAATAAGCCCGCAAGTATGAGAGAAGTATCGGTTCTGCTTATGCTAAGGCATCTGACAGGCTTATTGTCAGTAGTTAAAGGAGGAAGTCCGCTGCTTACATCTGTCCAGTTTGCAGCTGCATCAGCGCTTTTATAAATATGCGGAGGTCCCATTTGAGAAGTTACACCAAATGAAGTACCGCAATACAGTACATTCCTGTTGAGAGGATTGATAATTATCGGCAGAATATTTTTAACTGTTCCCATGCCTGTGTTGGCTGCATTCCAGTTTGTTCCGCCGTTTGTGGTTTTATAAAGACCTGTTTGTGAATCAATGACTCCGTCAAAGACGGAAACATACGCTATGTCAGGGTTGACCGGATCAACTGCAATAGACTGAATGCCTAAGGAAGTCTCTGATATACCGTTATTTATCTGATTCCATGTTCCTCCAGCATCAGTAGACCTGTATATTCCTGCACCGGTTCCTGTCTGGCTTGTTCCGCAGTAAACTACATTTGGATTGGAAGTTCCTATACCAATTGTCTGAACAGTCAGATTTGTCAGACCTGAAATTGTCTGAGTCCAGTTAGCTCCGGAATTAGTAGTTTTCCAGACTCCCGTAGTATTACTTCCTGCATATAGTATGTTCTGACTGACAGGATTAATTGCTATAGCCCAGATCTGACCGGCGCCGCTTAAGGATGTGCTCCATACATTCGGACCGTCGCTTGCATACATAAGATGTATAAAGATAAAAGATAGAAAAGTGGTAAGTAATAACTTTTTCATATTGCCTCCTGCAAATAATTTTAGTTATTAATATTTTATTACAGATATGTTAAGAACGAAGATTTTAACCTTGCAGAAATCTAAAATATTTTTTTTCACAAGTCAATTCTAAACTCAATAGGCTCTTAAATTGAAATATGCATCATTCCAAGACTTATTGAACGGATGTTTTTGTAAAAGCAATCTTTCACTTGCAATTTTAAATCAATGATCATATATTTGCAAAGTTAAAAATCAAACCCCGGAAGGAGGGATGTCATTATGAGAATATATATCACAAATAAATACATATCAGGCATCCGCCGTCTTAAATATTTTTACCGAATCTTTTAAAGTAATTTTCAATTATAAGCAGAATTTTTAAGCTGCGGATGCATATCAGTTTCCGCAGTTTTTTTATATGCTTTTTTTAAACTAAACTAAAAATAAAATTGAAAATTAATTTAAACAGCATCGAAGAAGTATCAGAAGAAATTAATTCTTTTGAAAAATTCAAATCCAAAAAAAGAAAATTATCACCGGGCAACAGAAATATCAGCCAGCTTGTTTCCGAAGACAGCAACGGATATTCATTCAAAACATCAGATCTCGAAGAGCTGCTCATAAAGGGAATTATAGATGAACTCATCTGCAAGATAAAAAGCGGTAAGGAGGCTTCCGTTTATCTCGGAAAAGCAGACGGGGAATATCTAGCTGTAAAAATTTATACCGATCTACGTGTACGTTCATTCAGAAAAGACGATGTTTACAGACAGGGAAGATTTATAGGAGATGCAAGAATGGAAAAAGCTATCGAACAGGGATCCGAAAGGGGACTTGATGCTCATCAGTTGCTATGGGTATCCGAAGAATTCAGACAGATGAATTTTCTTTACAATGCCGGAATTCCTGTTCCGAAACCCATCGCTATTTCAGGTCTGACTATTCTTATGGAATTCATAGGTAATGACGGTGAAGCTGCAGACAGATTATCAGACATTCAGCTTGAAAAAGATGAGGCTGAAGATGCTTTCAGACAGTCATTGAAAATTCTGGAATCCATAGTTTTATCCGGAAGAATTCACGGAGATTACTCAGCTTTTAATATTCTGTGGCATGACGGGAGAGCAATTGTGATTGATTTCCCGCAGATAGTCAATATCAGCCGAAATATTGCTGCTAAAGAATTACTGCAGAGAGATGTTGTATCTTTATGCAAATCCTTTAAACGACACAGGATTCAGGCGGATCCTGAAATTATTTTCAGCAGAATTGTGAGAAAGATAGATCTCTAAATAGTTTGTAAAGTTTGTAAAGTTTATAAAGTTTATAAAGTTTATAAAGTTTATAAAGTTTATAAAGTTTTTAAAGAAGAAAAAGTAATTTAGTTCAGTAGGGCAGACTTTTCTGCCAGTCCTGTTACATAAAATAAATTGTAAATAGTCAATCATATTTTAATTCAAGTTTCATCATCAGATCAGTAACTTCTTCATCACCAAATATGAATTTATGTTCACTGAATATCTCAAACCCGTTCTTTTTATAAAAGCGCATAGCCCTGTGATTGTATTCCCAGACTCCAAGCCAGATGTATTCTGCCTTTCTCTGTTTCGCAATTCTTACAGCAGTATTGAAAAGCATCTGACCTGCTTCTTTACCGTGAAACTCTTTATATACATATATGCGCTCTATTTCCAGCGCACGGTCGTCCTGTAGTTCTTTTTGAGCATTCCCGGTATTGATCTTTAGATATCCGATAATTTCATTCTGAAAATAAGCAAGATAGAATTCCGATTCAGGATTATTCAATTCTTCGGAAAGCTTTTCAATGCTGAAAGACTGTTCCAGATATTTCTTCATATTCTCTTCTTTGCTAACTTCAGCAAAAGTCTCAACTGTAGTTTGCTTTGAAATTTTTTGAAGATTTTCTACATCTTTAATACCTGCTTTTGTAATTTTTATGTTCTCAGTCAAATCAAATAATTATATTGTTGGCTATTGTCTTTATTATATTATAAGAAAGAAATTTATTTTTCTTTGACTTCTTTCGCATCTATGTAATACAATTTCTCAATGTATTTTTCATTAAATAGTCCCAATTCTTTCTGACTGACCTCAGACTTTTTCCATTCTTCTCCGGGATATATCTTGATACTTGCTGATTTATTTTTTAAAACAAGAGGGAGATCAAAACCATTTATACAGTTCGTGTATCTGTATGAAACATATTTTTTATCTTTCGAAAAGAAATATTCTAGCACAGGTATCTGAACTGTTCTGAGATACTGGTCAAATACATTGCTGAAGTCAAATCCCGAATTCTCACTTACAAAATCTTCAATCTGCGCAGAAGTGACGGTAGAATGATAAAAGGTTTCATTAAGACCTCTTAATATCTCTCTGAACTGTTCATCCTCATCAATGCTGTTCCTGATCGAATGCAGTACGGTAGCGCCTTTCTGATACATATCTGAACTTCTTGAATCAAGTTCATCATTTACACCATAAAAACCAATTAAAGGAAAATTATTCTGAATAACTTTTCTGATGCCTGTATTATATTCAGCAGCAGCATCTTTACCGTACCAGTATTCCGTAAAAAGAATTTCACTGTATGTAGTGAATCCTTCCTGTACCCACATATCTGCTATATCTTTCGCTGTTATACTATTCCCGAACCATTCGTGACCACTCTCATGAACTAATATATAATCCCATTTCTTTCCCCAGCCCGTTCCCGTCATGTCCATTCCCCAGAATCCATTCTGGAATTTATTTCCGTAAGCAATTGCGCTCTGATGCTCCATACCTGCATGAGGTGCTTCTATAAGTTTATAGCTGTCTTCATAAAAAGGATACGGTCCCATCCAGTATTCAAAGGCTTCAAGCATTCTCTTAACTTCAGGCAACATGTGTCTTTTTGCTCTTTGAATATTATAATCAAGAACCCAGCAATCTATTTCTATATTTCCTTTTTCTCCCGTATATTCATCTTTAAAATTAACATACTTTCCTATGTATGGCACAAGATTATAATTATTTATTGGATTTACTACTTTCCATTTATAACTAACTGTGCCTTCGGAATTGTTTGATTTTGAAACTAACCTGCCATTCGATATTGCTGTCAGACCATCCGGAACAGTAACATTTAAAGAAGCTCCTTCATCAGGCTCGTCACTCTGGTGATCTTTGCACGGATACCACAGGCTTGCTCCAATCCCCTGACAGGCAACGCTTATCCAGGGATTTCCAAGACTGTCTTTCTTCCAGATCCAACCTCCGTCCCAAGGCGGATAAGCTGCTTCATGGGGAATTCCGTGGAAATAAATAAGCAGTGAATTGTCTGAATTATTTTTCTGTGGTTTTACTGGAATGAACCAGGCATTACCGTCACTTTTGAATTCCATCCTGTCTTTATTTAAAAAAATACTGTCTATATTCATTGGTTTCTGAAGATCTATCTGCATTATCAGAGGATGATCTTTTTTTACAACTTTATATCTGATCTCACTTGATCCGGATATTGATCTTTTCTCAATATCGGGTTTAATACTTATATCATATCTTTGAACATCCCACCATGCTCTTTCGGGCGAAAGTGTTCCACGCAGTGAATCTGACCTCGTAAAGTTATCTGAAATACTCCTGTTAATATACTTTTCAAGACCGTCTTTTATTTCATTCCCAAATTGAAGATACACATAACCCTGAAATAATGGCAGCAGTGAAGTATCACCAGTTATTTTTATTTCAGACAATTCATTTATTTCAGTATCGTAAATGCTCTGTGCTTCACCAAGTCTTTTTATCAATAATCCCGAATATCTCAATCTTGTATCTGAGTCCATGTCTTTAATGCTTTGACTGAAATTACCAATAAACAGGTCTCTAAAGTTTCCGCCGGCATTGGCATATTGCAGCTTTGATCTTGCGAATGATGCGATGTCAGTGAAATTATCATTGCCAAATGAAGATGATTGAATCTTTATGGTATCGGAATATTTTAAATTATCCCAGTCCGTAGAAATGAATTCACAAAGTAATTTTCTTTTTATGAGTCTGTCTTTGATTCGCTTATCCTTTATATTATAGTTTTTAAAAATACTGTCTATAAATATAAGTTCAGATGTTGCTGTGCTCTTAATCCAGGGATTTATTTCAGAAGTATCTCCTGATCTGAAAACCTCCGTGGAAAAATTCAAAACCGGAAGATCTGATTTTGAATTAATTTCAGGCTTCTGAGAAAAAGTAATTTTACAATTTAAAAGTATTATCGCTGCAATGAATATAGTAGTATGATATTTCATTTATGCTTTAATTATCTTATTTGTTTCCGGTTAGTCAACTTAGTTAAATTTCAATTCAAATAAAATAAAGTTTCTCACTTACACACACAGATGTCCAAAATATTTAAAATTCTAAAATTATCTTTCATTTTAGTTATGGAATTAAAATGAAATAAAAGTTTTCTTGATATAACTCCACTCCAGTTATCTCCTTTTTTTGTTTTTCAAAGAGGGGAGCCGGGGCACTGCCATTAAGTTAAGGAATTTGAATTTCTAATCTTAATGGTTTTAAATCAAACAATATCTTTTATTCAGAACTAAACCTTAATAGAAAATGAAACCAATTAAACATAACCTTATTACATTATTAATAGAACAAAATAAGGTAATAAGGTTAAAAAATATGAAATTAATATTCTATTAAGGTTTCTGAATAAAATAAGGTTTTCTTCTCATGAAAGTTAATTACAAAAAGAAGAAAACCTTAACTTAATGGCATTGATGCCGGGGGGTTGGGTGTTCAATGTGTATGGAACTCTCCAAATTTATATCAAACAAATTAAATCGTTTTGGACGGATGTGACTTACACATGAGTTTTTGCTTCACAGTAACAATGTTTTACAATTATTGTCCTGATAAAGTATTATTTTTAAATAAATAATTCAGCGAATCAAAGTAACTTTCAGATTATTTTTATCACTTTGGTGTAACTTGAAACTGCTTTTCATTTAAAGTAAGTTTGTTTAAAATCTGAATGTATATTTAGAAATTATAATAAATTAAAGCATAGAATCATGAAAACTAAATACAGAGTAATTTTCTTAATACTTTTTTTTCAATTTAGTGTTTCCAATCTGAGCGCACAATGGGTGCAGACTTCAGGCGGAATGAACGGAGGAAACATCAATTGTTTAGCTTCAAGCGGAAGTTTCTTATTTGCCGGAACAAATTTACACGGTGTTTATATCTCTTCAGATAACGGAAATTCATGGACACAATCTACATTAAAGCAAAAATCAATCTATTCTTTAGCAGTAACAAACAACAGGATATTGGCAGGAACAAATTTATACGGCTTGTATACTTCTGCTGACAATGGTGTTACATGGGTTCAATCATCATTGAGCAATCAGATCGTCTCTTCTTTGATCGTAAGCGGTTCGAATATATTTGCCGGTACAAATGAAGGAGTTTATGTATCCTCCAATTCAGGCAGCAACTGGAATCAGACATCTTTAAATAACCTTGAAATATTTTCTCTTACTGTAAGCGGAAGTAATTTATTTGCCGGAACGATCAGTTTTGGAGTATATGTATCAACCAATAACGGCAGCAGCTGGACCCAGACTTCACTTAATAACAGGGACATATTTTCCCTGGCAGCAAACGGAAACAATATAGTAGCAGGAACTAACAATAACGGTGTTTACTATTCATCAAACAGCGGACTGAACTGGACACAGTCAGCGTTTAACAGCTCAATTATATATTCTTTAACAATCAGCGGTTCTGTTTTTTATGCAGGCACAAACAGCGGGTTGTATTCATCTGTAAATAACGGAGTAACCTGGAATCCGTTTTCACTGGCAAATGAAATTGTTCAGTGTCTGAATATAAACGGCAGCACTTTCAATGCAGGTACTCAAAGAAGTGTTTATGTTTCCGTTAACAGCGGAGTAAGCTGGAATCAAAGCGAACTTCATAATATTGCTGCATATTCAATAATTAACAACGGAACTTACATCATTGCCGGGACAGGTGGAAACGGAATTTACAGAAGCTCGAATGCAGGTCAAAACTGGGTTCAGACATCTATGAATAATTTCATCATCCCGTCTTTAGCATTTAACGGAAGCACAGTTTATGCCGGAACTGACAATGGAGTTTATGTCTCTTCAAATAACGGACAGGACTGGAACTTAACTCCGCTTGACAATGAAATCATCTTCGCTCTGGCAGTAAACGGAAATAATGTCTATGCAGGTGGCGGATATGGTTTTCTTTCTTCTACAAATGGCGGACAAAACTGGACTCAGACTTCTTTTAATGAGATCGGACTTTCACTTGCATTAAAAGGAAATGATGTTTATGTAGGAACTTATAACGGAATATTTTATTCAACGAACAATGCTGTAACTTGGAATCCCACACCTTTAAATAATCAGACTGTCAGGTCTATCGCTATAACCGGAAATACGATCGTTGCTGGTACCGATTATAACGGAGTATTTATTTCAACTAACAGCGGAGCTAACTGGACTCAGACTGCTTTGAATAATAAAGATGTTTATTCTCTTGCTGTGAATAATAATTATATATACGCAGGAACATTTGAAAATGGAATTTATATTTCTTCAAATAACGGTCAAAGCTGGATACCAAAAAATCAGGGAATTGGAGAGGCTACTGTTGCTGCATTGATGATATCAGGCGGATTTATTTATTCAGGCACTGATCCGAATGCAGTGTGGAAAAGAAGCATTTCAGAAATAATAGGAATTAAACAGTTAAGTCAGGTTATACCGAATTCATTTTCACTTGATCAGAATTATCCTAATCCATTCAATCCGTCTACAAAATTGGAATTTGGAATTTCGAAATTGGGATTTGTTTCTTTGAGAGTATATGATGCCCTGGGAAAAGAAGTTGCTTTATTGGTTAATGAAAATCTTTCACCCGGAATTTATGAAACTATATTTAACGGGAGTAACTATCCAAGCGGGATATATTATTACAAGCTTGAGTCGGGAAATATCAGTGAGGTGAAGAAGATGATATTGCTCAAATGATCAGGAGGAAAAAGTAAGCAATAATATTTAGAAGAAAAATATATAAGAGAAAAATTCAATTTTGCATTCTATAATTTATTAACCGAAAGTAAGTTGGATTTATTTATTAATTAATAAAATTATCAAATCATGAAATCAATATTATTTATTATATCAGCATTTTTAATTTTCACATCAGTAACTCATGGACAGATGGTTCAAAGTAATTATGAAGGAATCATTGTTCCGAAAAATATTTGCTCGGGAGGTACATCAAGACTTCCATATATATACAGAGCTAAGGTTACAGGACTTACAGCAAATACAAAGTACAGATATTATACACAGGCAGTACGATATACGGATTTCGGAGGAACTAATTCAGGTGCAGGCAATCCTGTTTTAATAAACGGCAGTAATTTCAGATATACAACATCAACAAGTTTATCAAATCCTGCAGGATATGATTCTTTGATTACGGATGCATCAGGAAGTTATACGGGATGGTTTGGATTTGTAAATACAGGCAATGCAAGATTTACAGCGGGGAATTATGTGTATCCGTCCATAACACTTGACAGCGCGGGCAACGGAACTGCAAAATACAGGTTCGCTCTTAACGATTCAATACTTGTTCTGGGATTTTCAGATTCCGCAACTGTCACATCAGGAACAGGTCTATATGGTGTATCACTTGCTAATGCAAAGAATATCATTACAGTTTATGATAACATAAGCAACACAGGAAGACCTCTTGCTGTAGTTTATGTTGAAAGCGCCGGATTTGACACAACCACTATGCCTTCGCTTGTGCAGTATTACAAAGACAGCGTTATTACCAAAAACGGAAGATGGGGAACTGTGATACCTAACATTCTTCCTACCGGTGTTAGAAGGGTAAATGTATTAAGATTAAGCGATGCATCTGTTGCAAATTTCAGTACTGATGCTGATGGTATCTGGCCCAGCGGTGTAAATACAATAAATCCTTCAGGCGGGTCTGTTAATCCGTTAAGACTCAGTCAGCAGGATGTTCCGCTAATAGTAAAAACAGGAAACACTGCTCCTGATAATTTCAAACTGGAACAGAATTATCCAAATCCTTTTAACCCAAGCACAACTATTAATTTTTCAATTCCCGTAAACGGAAATGCAGAAATGAAATTATTTGATGTTCTTGGAAAGGAAGTTCAGACACTTGTTAAAGGTATTTACAATACCGGTTCATACAGTATGAATTTCAATGGAAGTAATTTACAGTCGGGAGTATATTTTTATTCTCTGAATTTTAACGGAGATAACGGAGCTTCTTTTACTGACAGAAAGAAATTAGTATTAATAAAATAATGTAAACTTTCAAAATTTAATCTAACAGGTCAACTGAGTTTAATTTGAAACATTAAAGTGAAAAAGGTTACAGGTAAAATATCCTGTAACCTTTTTTTTATTTAAACAAAGAGTTAAAATTATTTTGAACAAAAAGTTATTTCATTAACATCATTTTAAGTGTCCTGTTAAAATCCGCAGTAATTAATTTATAAAAATACACGCCTGAAGAAACCTCTAATCCCTGATCATTCTTTCCGTCCCAGAATGAATTGTAAGAGCCGGCAGTTTTATTCTCATTATTCACTAATGAGCGGACCTCGTTTCCTAATATGTCATAAACTTTTAAAGTGACATTTGAGGATTTCGGCAAAATATAGCTTATAGTTGTTGAAGGATTAAACGGATTAGGATAATTCTGTAAAAGATCGAATTCTTCCGGAATGCTGTTAGTATTATTTCCTCCGGTACCTACTAACTGGCTGAGTCCGGGATAATCATATCCATATCTCAGAACTCTTACAATTTCTCCTCCGGGAGAATAATTCCATACGATTGATCCTGCAGGATTAACTTCAAACAAATTTCCGCTTGTAGATTCTGAAATGATTGTATTACCGTTTGGTAGTCTCTGACAGCCGCCGAGATGATTTGAATAGAATCCGGAAGCGCTGTAGCTCCAAAGTGGGGATGCAGGAGCGTAAGCTGTACCCTGAATATGAGAATAGTTTCCAAGGCTGTCTACCGGCGGAACAAGTTCAACTACCATGGAAGCATTTGTACCTTCTCTGTTATTGAAAGCCATTATGTTGCCGCCTCCTGGAACACTGTCCGGAATCCATGTGCCGCTATGTACAACATTAAAAACCTGCGAACCGGGAGCTCTGTAATTAGAGGGACGTCCCCATCTGTATAAAAGATCTCCGCCCTTTCCGCTGTTGCCTCCTGTATGTCCTGCAGCTTCCTCTGTAGTAGTACTGTGATCAATTACATATACTTCATCCAGTTCATGTGAGGAAAAGACGATTTGATCAAGACGCTGATTGTAACTAATTCCGTTCAAATGCATCCAGTCTCCCGATCCGGCGCTTCCGACGTTGATGTCTAAAAGTTCAGGATGATCAGCAACTACACCATAGTTTGCTTTTGTCGGATCGTAATCCTGTATCAGATGATCCCATGCATGCCACTTCCATACTATTGTTCCGCCTGTTGAACCGGAAGGCTGAACTTCAATTATGTGATCAGGCCATATAGTTGCACTGTGATTCAAACCGGCTGCTACTGCCTGAGCTGCGGTTTTTACTTCCCAGGCGATTAATAATACGTTTCCGTTCGGCAAAGGGCAAATATCATGATGCGATCTTACAACTGAACTGCTGTAAGTGTACTCCCATACAAGACTGCCTGTCCATGAATATTTCTGGACAATACCGGCTGCTCCGCCGCCGTTAATAGTAGAGCCTGTAGAAACTGCAGGCCGCATGAGCTGCCCGTTATGCAGTAAATAAACTGAATAACCACCGCTTCTTGTATGGGTCCAGAATTTTACCACATTATTATTAAGATCTAATAAATTAGTTCTGGTAGAACTCGCTGTGTATAGTGTATATCCCGGATAAGGCTGTGCATTAATTTTCTCAAAGCTAAATAATATTAAGACAGTGAGAAAAATTACAATTTGAAACATCAATTTAAAATTTTTCAAATCTTTTAATTTGGTTAATAAATGTTTTTAAAAATTATTTTATAAGCAGCATTTTCTTTGTAACGGAATTAACACCGGTTTCCAGTTTATAAAAATACATACCTGTCGGCACGAATGCGCCTTTGTTATCTGTACCGTTCCAGCTTACGATATAATTTCCCGGACTCTGATATAAATTGTTTATAAGCGAGTAAACTTCTTTTCCCAGATTATCATAGATCTTTAAAGTTACTTCGCCGGATTTATATAAACTGTATTCGATACTAGTCGAAGGATTGAAAGGATTCGGATAGTTCTGCATCAGTTCAAATGAATTAACATTTATATTCTCTTCAGGAATTCCAACTTCGCAGTTTATACCAAGTGTATTGAGCTGAGATTGAATGCTGGATCTTCTGAGCGATATATAAGATTTTAACCCCGGCTTTCTGCTTCCCGAGACTATAATGTCGCTCACTATATTCGTTTCAAACTGTGCGTTGGAAAACATTTTTCTCGGGTCTTCATATACATACGGTCGGATTATATTTGCAATGCTGTCAATTTTCGGGAATAATTTGGCAGTAGTGAAGTTATACAGAAATATATTGCAATATGCATAGAGATATTCATTCTTTAGAATCGGATCACTCATAATTTTAGACAAGAGAGGTCTTCCGGTATCACTTTCAACAAATGTAACCGGAAGTGTTTCAATATTCGAAGGTCCGCCCGGTAAAGCACCAACACTAAGACTTGCATCCCAGACGATCCATTCCATTTTATTTGAAGGAGGTGGAAAGTAGGCATAGAAGTTTCTCCCGCTGTAAACATAAGCATCCATATTTCCCAGCAGGTTGTCAACTGCCATCGCCTTATAATATGAAGTCAGATTGATATTATTGAAATAAGATGCTGCTGTGTTTGATGAATGATTTATCGTATCAATAAACGATACAAGCTTCTGCCAAGTCCCCGGAAAATAATCGGATTTTAATTCATATCTGTTGATATATTGAGCCGTGTCATTGCCGTACCATTTGAAATCAGAAAAAAGTTCGCTTGATGTACCAATGCCGTCGACAGCTTTAAAATAATCTCCTTCATTAGTACCGAATCGTGAAGTAAGAAAGTTACTGTTGACATGCTCAACCAGAGAATAAAATGCAAATAAAGTATCATTAATATATAAGCGGGTATAATTACATCTCGGTGCGGCAATTCCTGCAGTCTGGCAATAGTCAAGATGCAGCTTCTCCCTGATGAAGCTCGGATCATTCCAGAAATTATTCAGATGAACGCCTTTCAAGCCGTTCCATTTCTGACCGCTGACAAATTCATTGAAACTCAAACGGAATGATTTCTTATTATTCGGGGCTGTGAAGGAAGAATTACCTTTTAACCTGACCCCTACATTATTAAATGTCTGCCCGTTAGCAATTACAGTTGCTGAGATATATTGCTCGAGACCCTGATTGTAATAAAATATAAGTGAATCCCAGTAGTTTGGCTGTGAAAACCTTATATTTATATTATGAACCTGAATTCCTGCAAAGAGACTGTCGCCGTCTGCTGCTATTGTTAATTTAGAATCGGAAGGAAATAAAACTGAGACAGATAAGAATAATATCATTCCCAGACACATTGTATGTAATATTTTCATAATTATTTTTTTTTAAAAATAACAGTAATGAAATTTATCCTCAAGTTAGTTTTGTTTAAAAAATGTAACAATATGTTTCAATTAATATTTACCTGTATTTTAAATAAAACTGATCGGGACTTAAGAATTATTTATTGCAATTAAAATTATAAAAAGATAACTTGATCAGGTTTAAAAATAATAAAACTGGAAAATGATACAAAAAATCGATCAGAGAAATAAAGACATAAAAGTTTTTGTCGGAGGTAAACTTTATCCCAGAGATGAGGCAAAGGTTTCAGTCTTCGACAGTTCGGTTCAGGGAGGAGATGCAGTCTGGGAAGGTTTGAGAGTATATAATGGGAGGATATTCTGTTTAGACAAGCACATTGAACGGCTGCATGAATCTGCAAAGACTTTAATGTTCGCCGATATTCCTTCCGGAGAATACATTAAAGATGCTGTTATGAATACTCTTAAAGCCAACTCTATGAAAGATGGGGCTCACATCAGGTTAACTCTGACAAGGGGGGAGAAGATAACTTCAGGAATGGATCCCCGTTTGAATCAGAAAGGATCATGCCTGATCGTTCTGGCTGAATGGAAGAAACCGGTTTATGATAATGAAGCCGGAATAAAATTGATAACTTCCGGTATCCGCCGGAACTCCGTACAGAATCTTGATTCAAAGATCCATCATAATAATCTTATAAACAACATTCTTGCAAAGATTGAAGCGAATTATTCCGGTGCAGACGATGCATTAATGCTTGACTATAGCGGATTCGTATCCGAGACAAATGCGACAAACATTTTCATGGCAAAGAAAAATATTCTTCTGACGCCATATGCCGATTCCTGTCTGCCCGGTATCACCAGAGGAATTGTTTTGAAAATAGCAAAGGAGCTTGATATAGAATATAAAGAAAGGAATATATCCTTATCTGAATTTTATAATGCTGATGAAGTATTTACCACTGGTACCATGGGGGAACTGACACCTGTAACAGAGATTGACGGAAGAAAAATTGAAAACAAATCAAATTCAGAGTTATTTAAAAAAATATATTCGGAATTCAGGGATATGACCGGTTCTGAGGGAGAAGTCCTGAATTTTTAATTCTAAAAATTCATATGCTTATCTAACATTTCAAATTCAATTATGCAAAAGAAATGACCATCCAAGATTGTCAATATAATTAATCCGGACCGGAATCCATTTTGAAGTTAGATATCAATTATTTAAAACCGTCGTAAGCATTCTGTAATGACTTCACTGTTATATCAAAAAATATTTTAAATAATAACGAATATTGATTATTCAGTAGTATCTGTTTTTGTTAATGTCTGCTTTGAAACCAGCCTTCCGATCAATATAGCAAGATAAAGCGGTCCTATAAGCGCTTCCAGGATTATCAATGTTTTCGCTAATGGTGTCATGGGAAGAATATCTCCGTATCCGAGTGTTGTAAGTGTTTCGAAACTGTAGTATATAAAACTGAACATGTTATTATCATCAGGATTTACTTTTACAGAGAACTGAAATGAATCAGGAAAAAAATGATTCACAATATACAGCATGTTCGCCCAGATAAAACCGATTAAAAGATATATAGTAATGGAACCTGCGATCCTGAAGAAAAAGCTGATAGGTCTGTTGCGGAATACTTTCTTGAAAATCAATATTACCAGAGACCACAGAAATATTATTCTTATTAAAATGTGAAAATGAAAAACAGAATCAGCTGTAAACTTATCCGCCACTAAACTGAAGATAATCAGGGAAACCAGAATAATAATAATTTTAATCCGGTATTTTTTTTCAATATCTACCGATATTACTCCGGTAAATAAAATAAAAATAATGAATAAATTTGATATTGCAGCTCCCAGTTCACTGTTACCGGCAACCGGATAAATTACAAATATCAGTATAAAAATCGCAATTAATAAAAAAAGTAATCCTTTGTCATCGGTCCAGTAGTAATAAATTTTCTTCATAGGGATTAATATAAATTATAAATTTAGTTTAACTTTCTTTAACCGTATAGTTATTTTTTTTAATCAGCTGATGGATTTAAAATCAGTTCTGAATAATATTTATTCAATACAATTATTTTTTAGTTTGATGCAGACCGACTTTTATAATTGTTCCGTTTTTTTTCTTCCCGGTCTCTGCATACTTTCCGCCTTCCTGACCGAAACAATACAATTCAGAGCCTGAATCATTTATTGTAACATTGTCAATCGGGTACTCTCCGGTTGTTGGTTTATCAAAAGAAAGCAGGGTCTCGTATTTCTTACCGTCAGTACTGATTCTGAATATTGTTCCTCGTTTATTCTTTCCTCCCTCCTGCGTTGTGCCAAATAAATATCCGTTATGAAGTATCAGTGAACCGTAAGGAGAATATCCGTCATCGGAACCGTCATCAAATGAATGAATTATTTTAAAATCTGAGCTGTCCTGATTTACTGAGAAGACAGTTCCCTTGTCATGCTGTCCGCCGTAATGCGTCATTCCAAAAAGCCTGTCGCCGCTCAGAGTTAAGAATCCATGCTCGGCTGTATTCCCGTTATCCTTGCCTTTGGTGAAAGTATGAACTGTTTTGTATGCTGTGTCAGATATATTATATCCAAATACAAGTCCGAGACCTCCGGGACCTCCTGTCTTTGTCATTCCGTATAAGGTCTTTCCGTCACTTCCCAAAGTAAGTCTGCAGTGCGGATTATGACCGGTCGATTTATGAAATGAATATAAAACTTTAAAATCAGTACCGTCCGGATTTATTTTATAAATAACCCCCTTGCCTTCTTTTCCTCCTTCAGCTGTCAATCCGTAAAATACATTGTCAATCTGCAAAACTCCGCTGTGAGGCTGGGCGCCATCGTCTGTTCCTCCTTTGAAAACATGAAGAGGTGCATATCCGGAACCGTCCGGGTTGATCTTAAAAATAACCCCGTAATTATTTATACCTCCGTAGACTGTTACACCGTATAGCGCATTGTTATAATAAAGCATTGCATCATGATGCGGTTCATTGCCGGTACCGTTACTGTCTCCTTCTTCAAAGTGATACAACACATTGAAATCACTTCCGGAGTTATCCACTTTGAAAATAACACCTTTATTATGCTTGCCTCCTTTGGAAGTATAACCGTATAAGATATTGTTTACCAGTGTCAATGTACCTTTCGGAGTATCTCCGTCTTCTCCGCTGAATGAATGCAGCACTTCAGAATTCTTCTGCTCAGTTTTGCAGCAGATATTTATTAAACTTAAAAAAAGAAGCAGTATTAACAGGTATGTTTTATTTCTATTAATCATGAATAAATTTATGTGTGGTAATTAAAACTGAATAGACCGGCAATTATTTAAAGTAAACTTATATTTAATATTTAAAATTTGATATTTAAAATTTATAATACTTATTACTTTATTTATTGACACTTTTAACTCGTAACTCATAAACTGGCATAGCCAGAACCAAAAAAGTTTTAAATGCTCGTTTTTTTTAACCGCAGAGTTTCGCAGA
>CAZLOL010000024.1:0-5640 GCA_964561045.1 uncultured Ignavibacteriaceae bacterium
TAAACTTTATAAACTTTATAAACTTTATAAACTTTATAAACTTTATAAACTTTATGAACTTTGTAAACTTTATGAACTTTATGATCTTGACAAACTTAGAGGTATACTGTATTAAATCTTGACATTTAAAATTATTAAACATAGTTTTCACAAGTTTAAAATTTACCTGTGATATACATAATAAAAATATTTTTCTACAAATTATTTGATAAGACTTCCTGGTGTCTGCAGAATTTTCTTACAATGGAATTTTACAGAAAGATCTGCAATAAATGTTACTGGAGTAACATATACAACAAGAAGCACAGCATTGTAAAACAGTTGTTTCTACTGCTTGTTTCATTTATTTCAGTTTTATTCTTTTCATTTTTCTATATGCCGACCGATCCGGCAAATTTAAACAAATCCTCATTTTTACTTCGGTTAAGAAATTATATCTCAACATTCTGCATTAATTTGAATAACATTTTACAAAGTGTTTCAAATAAAGTAATTCAGCTGACATCTTCATTCATAGATCTTGTACAGATAAAATTCGTACACAGAGACATACTGGAAATTAATTCCACACTTCGCATTTAACATATACTACTATTTCTTCAGGCGCTAATTCACATAATTCCGAATAAGAATTTATGAAATGCAAATTGATACAGAACTTGCATACAGTTATTGCAAAAAGTTAACATTAAGACATTACGAAAATTTTCCTGTTGGTTCTTTACTAATACCTTCAAATAAAAGAAAATTTATATACAGTATTTATGCATTTGCCAGGACGGCTGATGATATTGCTGATTCAGAAAATTATTCAAAGGAAGAGAAGCTTAAGCTTTTGGATGAATATGATAATGAGCTCACTAATATTGAATTAAAGAGGTCAGTTTCTTTAATAAATGAAAATCAAAATATTTTTACTGCTCTTTCAAATACAACAGATGAACTGAGGATCCCTTTGAAGGAATTCCGGGATCTGCTTACTGCATTCAGACAAGATGCTGTGAAGCAGAGATATAAAGACTTTGACGAACTGTTGAATTATTCGGAATATTCGGCTAATCCAATAGGTCATCTTGTTCTTTATGTTTTCGGTTATGATCCTGATAAAGACAAGGAATGTTTTGAGTATTCAGATAAAGTTTGTACGGCATTACAGCTTACAAACTTCTGGCAGGATGTATCGGAAGATCTGAAGATTGACAGAATCTACATTCCGGAAAGTGCAATGAAAGAATTTAATTATAATGAAAAGATGCTTTTTGATAAAACAGAGAATAACGATTTCAGAAAAATGATGAAGCATTTAACTGAGAGAGCAAAAATATTATTTGAAGAAGGCAGTAAGATCACAGATTTTGTCAGCGGAAGATTGAAGTATGAACTGAAAGCAACTATATCAGGAGGAATGGAAATATTAAATAAGATTGAAAAAATAAATTATAATGTGCTCAATCAGAGAGTCACAATTTCAAATATAGATAAATTAAAATTACTGGCAAAAGCATTCACCAGATGAGTTTAAGCACAGAAAAATATTCTTCCGGAATCGAAGAGAAAGAGATTACAAAGCAAAGTAAATCAAATTTTCTTTATTCATTTTCGTTATTGCCAAAGGAGAAGAATGATGCTATAAACACTGTATATGCATTCTGCAGGAAGACCGATGATATAGTTGATAATGAGAATGAAAGCATGGAAAAAAAATATTCCCGGATTATCGAATGGAGAGATGAACTGGAGAAAGCACTTATCAGCGGGGATTCGAAATATTCATTGCTTAACAACGTGAACATAATAATTAAGAAATTCAGTATCCCGGTTGAACCGTTTTTTGACCTGATTAAAGGAATGGAGATGGATCTGAAAAAAAGCAGGTATAATACATTTACCGAACTGATGGATTATTGTTTTAATGTTGCTTCGACAGTGGGCTTGATGTCAATTGAGATCTTCGGATATAATAATCCAAGGACAAAAGATTTTGCGATAAATCTTGGCATTGCGCTGCAGCTGACAAATATACTGCGTGATATAAAAACGGATGCACAGCAAGGAAGGATATATATTCCACTGGAAGATCTCCGGAGATTCAATTACAGTGAAAATGATCTTCTCAGTTTCAGATACAATGATGATTTTATAAAGCTTATGAAGCATGAATGTGAAAGAGCCAGATATTTTTATGATGAAGCAAACAGGTCACTTTCAAAAGAAGATAAAGGACTTATGTTTGCAGCGAGGATAATGGAGCACATATATTTCCGTGTACTGAAGAAAATTGAGAAAAGAAATTACAATGTTTTTGAAAAGAAAGTTAGAGTTTCGAATCTGAAGAAAATAATTATTACAGCGGGAGTTTATGCAAAATATAAGTTACTTTATAGTTTTGATGAAAACAGATTAGCTCTGAATGGTAAATGAGCCTTCAGAAGTCAGTTACTGTTATTGGAGGCGGTATTGCAGGATTGTCTGCCGCAGTATTTTTAGCTGAAAATGATTTTAAAGTCACATTATTAGAAGGTTCTCCGAAATTAGGAGGCAGGGCTTACAGCTTTTTTGATAAAGAGAGAAATCAGTTCTTTGACAATGGTCAGCACATACTTGCCGGATGGTATAAAAACACATTTGAGTATCTGAAGCTCATTGGAAGCTTTGAAAAGCTGAATAAGCAGAAAGAGCTTGAAGTAAACTTTATAAATACCGATAAGTTAATTTATAAACTTAAGTGTCCTGATGTTTCACCGCCTGTGAACCTTATAATCGGATTGATGAAATTCGATGCGCTAAAATGGAAAGATAAGTTTGCAGTTAACAACATCAGAAAATTATTAAAAGGCGAATATGTACCTGAAAGCGGATATAATAATGTTAAAAAATTATTGTCCGGAATAAGGCAGACTGATAATCTGATAAAGTATTTTTGGGAACCATTTATACTGGCTGTATTTAATACCAGACCCGAGAAAGTAAGTGTGGAAATTTTTTTGAATGTGATCCGTCTTGGCTTTAATGAAAAGATTAATTCAACATTGGTAATACCTGATGCAGATCTGAACGAACTGCTTATTACCGGAGCTCAGGAATTCCTTAACAGAAGAAAAGCTCAGGTAACACTGAACAGCAGAATCAGGCAAATAATCACTAATGAAGGACCCGGGAATGTGAAAGTTGAATATATAATGACTGAAGATGGGAAAAAGATAATATCTGATTTTTATATTTCTGCAGTACCGTTCTTTTTATTTAAGAAATTGTTTTCAGAAGAGATCTATTATAAAAATAATTTTAATTCTGAATCAATGAAAGAATCAAGCATTATATCCGTGCATATATTTACTGAGGATAAAATTCCTGAAGATATGATACCGGATAATTCTTTCGGGATGACCGGACTCATTGGAACAATTGTTCAGTGGATATTTAAGAAGAGTGACAGGCATTTAAGCCTGGTAATAAGCGCAGCTGATGATCTTAAAATCACGGATATGAGCAATGAAGAGATTTATAAAATATGTATTAAAGATCTTTATAATACAATAAGAGATTTCAATAAGGTAAGAATATCGGGATATAAGGTAATTAAAGAAAAGAGAGCAACATTTATCCCGGATACTGAGAGTCTGAAATACAGACCAAAACAGAAAACAGTTTATGACAATTTATATATTGCCGGAGACTGGACAGATACAGGGATGCCGGCGACGATTGAGAGCGCTGTAACTTCAGCGAGGATTTGCTGCGATTTAATATTAAAGAATTAAGAATCAGGAATTAAGAATTTAAAAAAATAAATAATAAACCTTAAAAAAAACCGCCCATGGAAACAACAACAATCAAACCGGAAGTAATAAAGGTCCTTGACGGAGCTTTAAAAGAGCAGACAGACAGAGAGCAGATGATACAGCAAATGCTGCTGGAAGAAAAGAGGCGTTTGCAGTCCGAGTACGGAACAGAAGACAAGAAGATCAATCATTTCAAAAAGCCATTTGAGAAAATGTTCACTAAAGATCAAAGAGAAAATACTACTATTCTTTTCGGTGGTCTGACATGGAAGCATGAGAAGCTGATAAAAGGAGCGCTAGAAGGAATCGGATATAAAATGGAAGCCGTACCGACTCCTGACAAGAAAGCATTTCAGCTGGGAAAAGAATACGGCAATAACGGACAATGCAATCCTACATATTTTACGGTCGGAAATCTTGTTCAGTATCTTCAGTCACTTGAAGAAAAAGGAATGACTAAAGAAGAAATAATTGAAAATCATGTTTTCTTTACAGCCGGCGCTTGCGGACCATGCAGATTCGGTATGTATGAAGCAGAATACAGACTGGCGCTTCGTAATTCGGGATTTGACGGTTTCAGAGTTTTATTATTTCAACAGACAGCAGGATTATCACAGGAAGAAGCAGAAGCAGGACTTGAGATGAATCTTGATTTCTTTCTGGGAATCATCAATGCAATGATGCTCGGAGATATCATAAATGAAATGGGATATCTCATCAGACCTTATGAAGTGAATGAAGGTGAAACTAACAAAGTAATGGATGAGGTAATAGATCTGTTTTATAATAAACTTAAGAGTAAAAGATATTTTGATTTTAATTCTAAGATTGGAAAAATAATTCAGAAAATACCTTCATCTGAATATGTAACAAAATTCGTTGATCAGATACTCGGAGATTATTATCTGGATACTGCTAATGAAGCAAAAGCTTTGTTCAATTCTATTAAAGTTGACAGGACGAGAATGAAACCAACCGTAAAGATCACCGGTGAATTCTGGGCTCAAACAACCGAAGGTGACGGGAATTTCAATATGTTCCCATTCCTGGAAAAAGAAGGAGCTCAGGTAATGGTTGAGCCGATCGCAACGTGGATCATGTATATGCTTCATCAGGCAAAGTCCGTAAATGAAGATCAGAAAGGAATTAATGTTTATAAGGAAGCTGATGCAAAAGAAACATTTTTTGATAAACTCAAGCTGCTGAAGGATTATAATTCTTCAAAGGCAACAATTACAATTGCGGAAAAGATATTTGAAAGAGAATATAACCGTTACAGAAAAGTGTTCGGGAATATGCCTCACGAATTAGTTGACCAAAAGGTACTAAAAGATCTTGCTCATGATTTTTATCATTCAAGAGTGGAAGGCGGTGAAGGACATCTTGAAGTTGGCAAGAGCATTTATTATACGGTAAATGATCTCAGTCACATGATACTTTCTCTTAAACCATTCGGCTGTATGCCTTCGACACAGTCAGACGGAGTTCAGTCAGCAGTGACAAGCCGTTACAAAGACATGATCTTCCTTCCGATTGAAACATCCGGGGAAGGTGACGTGAATGCGCATTCGAGAGTTCAGATGGCGCTGGGTGAAGCTAAGGCAAAAGCTAAGATTGAATTCAAGGAATGCATTGATAAAACAGGGTATTCTCTTGATGAAATAAAAGCTTATGTCGAAACTCATTCTGATCTTCAAAGTCCTTTTTTCCATGTAACGCACAGAAAAGGAATAATAGGTACCGGAGCGAATTTTATTTTGGATGTAGCTGAGCTGATGAAGAAAGAGGGAATTAAGATCGTTAAGAAGGAAGAAACAATTGGGAGTGAGTAGAGTTGTAGAGTTGTAGAGTTGTAGAG
>CAZLOL010000024.1:5740-20886 GCA_964561045.1 uncultured Ignavibacteriaceae bacterium
AGAAGGAAGAAACAATTGGGAGTGAGTAGAGTTGTAGAGTTGTAGAGTTGTAGAGTGTATTGAGTGGTAGAGTGTATAGAGTGTATAGAGTGTATTGAATGGGTTGAAGCAATGCTAATAATTTATCATGGATATTTATATTTTTAAAGAAGATGAGAAGAAATACGAAGTAAGTAATAAAAGTCAGAAATGAATTAAAAATGAATTCAAATAACAGCTATAAATTATTTAAATTTAATTCATAAATTAAAAATATTTAATGCCATGAAAAAAATTAATTTCATTTTATTATTACTTCCAGTTCTTTTTAGCTTAAATCAAATATCTGCGCAGACTTATAATGTTCCTGAAATTCTTTATTACAAGTTTAATGCCGGGACTACAACAACACCTAATTATGCATCACCCGGTCAGGGTTCAGCCAATGCTGATCTGATTAATATGACAATGGGACCCGCTGGTCAGTTCGATAATGCTTTGATAGGCAACGGGGGTACAGGATCGAATACTTATACAGGCACAGGCTGGAATATGAATTTAGGAACATCGAGCTGGACTATTTCGCTCTGGATAAATAATTTTCCGGCTGTCACAGGAACTTCATATTTATTTGGAAATGACTTCACAACAAGTTTCAGATGTTTCACAAACGGAGCAGCAGGAGCCGGGAATATTACTTTGAGAGGGAACGGTATTGCAAATATAAATGTAACAGGAGCTTTGCCTGGACCTTCAGCCGTGCATTTTGTATATGATGCATCAGTTCCGGAAGTAAGGACTTATTTAAACGGAGTGTTTCAAAGTTCGGTTCCGCAGAGTGCATTTAATCTGAGTGCTTCAGTTCCTTTTAAAGTCGGAAGTTATGGAACCGCATCAAGCATACCTGCAGGGTCGTTTCTGGATGAATTCAGATTTTACAGCAGAGCTCTTGGTGCAGCTGAAATATCAGGTACATGGAATCAAACATTGCCAACCGGAGGCGGACCTGCAGCAGATCCAAACAGAGTTTGTGATTACGGATTAATTCCGCAGTATCCGGGAGGAGCTTTAGGAGGTCACGCTTCAGCAACTCTTGGTGATACTTTATATATTGCCGGAGGATCAGTATTGACAGGAACAGGAACTAATCCGGCAGCAAGTACAACTGTTACAAGGTATGCAATAAATTCCAGTCAATGGAGTTCAGGAAGACCATTACCAACTCCAAAGGTCGGAGGTGATCTTGTAAAGTGCGGCAGCAATCTGTATTATATCGGCGGAGGTTCAGTTACATTAACCGGTGCTGCAGATTTATTTGGATACAAGTATTCTCAGGATTCGGGCTGGACTTCGATTCAGAATATTCCTACAGCAGTAACAGGGAACGTAGCGGAAGCCTGGGGAGACAGTGTTGTATATTGTATCATGGGAGGATGGAGCAGTTATTATCGCGGTTTGCAGATTTACAGACCGGCTTTGAATCAATGGTCGAGAGCAAACGATTCTTTACCGGCAACATTTGGAAGAAGAAGTTTTGCAGGTGGACTTGAAGGAAATAAAATTTACGTTGCTGCAGGATATTCAGTACAGTTCAGAAAAGATTTCTGGATCGGAACAATCGGAGCAGATGCAAACACCATATCCTGGGTACAGCAAAGTGATGTTCCCCTAAGAGGGACAGGTACTTCACGACCCGGAGGTCATGCAGTCAATGGCAGATTTTATGTAGTAGCCGGGGAAACTACACCGGCTCCTGCGCAACAGGATTCAATCTATATCTGGAGCATTACCGATTCAGCATGGCTGCCTGAGATAATTACCGGGAGAGGAGCAAATACAGCATCAAATTACTGGGGCATTATTTCATCAAGTATAATTAATAATAAAGTAAAAATATGGATACCGGGAGGATTTTTTCCTACAACAGTGAATACGACAAAGTTATTAGTACTTAGTGATTCTCTTGGTTGTGTAGTTACAGGAATTAACAATATCAGTAATTCAATCTTACCCGGAAGTTTTAGTCTTAACCAGAATCATCCTAATCCTTTCAATCCTGTGACTAGGATAAAGTATTCTGTACCGGTGCAAAGCATTGTAAAGCTTGTATTATATGATATACTGGGAAAAGAGGTTAAGACAATGGTCAATGAGATCAAACAGCCAGGAGAATATTTACTTGATTTTAACGGCTCAAATTTGTCGAGCGGAGTTTATTTTTACAAGCTTGAGGCGGGAGATTTTATAGATACGAAGCGGATGATATTGCTTAAGTGAGTATGTTCATAATTTGAATAAAGTAATAGATCTATTTTGTTGTTAATGAAAAAATGTTTGCAACACGTTATTTGAAAATTTAGAGCGTACCATTGTGAACTTTTTTAGAACACTAACGACAGGGTATAAAAAGTGAGTTCCCGTGGTTGCTAAATTGTCGTTGGTGAATGGAGCAATACCAATGACGGAAGGATGATGCGGGTTTATCCATTGAAGGTTTTTAAAAAAAATTTAAAATAAATTATAAATTTAATCATGCATTCAAAAAGAAATCTTTATATCGGCTTTGATGTCGGGTCGACTACAGTTAAAGCGGTTGTTATGGATATTGATAAGGACGAGATCATCTGGTCTGATTATCAGCGTCATGACACAAAGCAGCCTGAGAAATCCCTTGAGCTCCTTAAAAAGATTCATGAGGATTGTGATATTGAAAATCCTGAAGAAGTAAGGTGTTTCATTACCGGTTCCGGTGGCGGAAATATAGGAAAGCATATCGGCGGAAAGTTTGTACAGGAAGTGAATGCTGTTTCACTGGCAGTGGAAAAATTCTATCCTGCCACTCATTCAGTCATAGAACTCGGCGGTCAGGATGCGAAGATAATTATTTTTAAACCTGATGAAGAAACAGGGAAGAAGAAGAAGATCCCGTCTATGAATGACAAGTGTGCAGGAGGTACAGGTGCGGTCATTGACAAGATTAATGCAAAGCTTAAGATCCCGGCAGAAGAACTCTGCAACATGGGTTACTATGATCTGCGATTGCATCCTGTCGCAGGTAAGTGCGGCGTGTTTGCAGAGACTGACATCAATGGTCTTCAGAAATCAGGTGTTCCTGCTGATCAGCTTATGGCATCTTTATTTGAGTCTATAATTCAGCAGAACATTTCCGTTCTTACAAGAGGTCATACTCTAATGCCTGAGGTACTTTTACTCGGAGGACCGAATTGCTATATAAAAGGAATGAAAGATTGCTGGAAATACAACATTCCGAAAATATGGGAAGAAAGGAAAGTAAAATTACCTGCGGGAGTAGCACCTGAAGATCTTATTAAAGTACCTGACAATGCACAGTATTTTGCAGCTATAGGAGCAATTGAATACGGTAAGGATGAAGAGGATCATATCGGAATTTATAAAGGATGGGAAGCACTTGAACATTATATATTAGTTGGAAGGGAAGAAGAGAAAAAGAAACTCAGCGGCGGGAACACAACGGGACTGTCAAAAGATCATGCAGAGCTGAATGCATTCAGGGAAAAGCATAAAGTTGAGAAATTTATTCCTGCGACATTTAAGCCGGGAGAAATTGTGAGAGGATTCATAGGAATTGACGGAGGATCAACTTCAACAAAAGCTGCGTTAGTTTCACTCGAAAAAAATGTTCTTGTAAAAGCATATCAGCTTTCAAAAGGAAATCCTATAGAAGATACTATAGAAATATTAGGTAAAATAAAAGAGCAGGTTGAAGAGCAGGGTGCGACGCTTGAGGTTCTTGGAGTAGGAACAACAGGTTACGCCAAAGATATTCTGAAGGATGTACTGCATGCAGATGTAGCATTGGTTGAAACCGTGGCGCATACTCAGGCTGGGCTTCATTTTTATCCTGACACTGATGTGATCTGCGATGTAGGCGGACAGGATATAAAAATCATAATATTAAATCAGGGAAGAGTAGTAGATTTTAAACTGAATACACAATGTTCTGCAGGTAACGGATACTTCCTTCAGTCAACAGCTCAGGGATTCGGTTATACGGTGGAAGAGTTTGCTGACAAGGCATTTGAAGCAAAGACATTTCCAACTTTCGGTTACGGATGCGCAGTGTTTATGCAGTCGGACATAGTTGATTTTCAGAGACAGGGATGGAAAGCCGAAGAAATAATGGCAGGTCTTGCGAATGTTCTTCCGAAAAATATCTGGCTTTATGTTTCACAGATTCCAAACCTTGCAAAGCTAGGTTCCTCTTTTGTCTTACAGGGAGGTACGCAGCATAATTTAGCTGCAGTAAAGACACAGGTAGATTTCATTGAAGAAAGATTCAAAGGAAGCGGAATCACGCCTAAAGTATTTGTTCACAAGCATACAGGTGAAGCAGGAGCAATTGGATGCGGAATAGAAGCAGCCAGACTTTATCATAACGGAAAGAGAACAGAGTTTATAGGACTTGACAGAGTTGCTAAAATAATTTTTAAAACAACCCGGGAAGAATCAACAAGATGTTATTTCTGTAAAAACAAATGTCTCCGGACATTTATAGATGTAAAAACAGATATGATAGCTGAAGATAAACTGGAAGCAGAAAGAAAGAAATTCATTGAAGCAAAGATAATTGAGCCTGAAAGGATAGTTAATCCGAAATCAAAAGTTGCTATGGAGGAGGGAACTCAGAGACTTATAATTGCCACTTGTGAAAAAGGAACGGTAGAGGATATTGCTGATATGCGTGATATAAAGCAGGAGCTTGATGACATAAAGAAAGAGAATCCAAATATGATAGAGGAAGCAGCACACAAAGCATGGATAACATATAAACCGGAGATTGTGATGTCTGAACTTAAAGAGCCAAAAGGAATATTTGCAAGTAAAAAAGATAAGGAAGAATACTCAAGAAAAGTGGAACTCAGAGAGAAAAGAAAAAAGATTGTAATAGGAATTCCACGGGTTTTGAACATGTATCAGCATACACCTTTCTTTACTGCATATCTTGAAGCGCTTGGAATCATGCCCGGTAATTTTGTTTACTCTGAATTCACGACAGAGGAAATGTACAAAGCCGGCGCAAAGAGGGGAAGCATAGATCCATGTTTCCCGTCAAAGGTTGCAATACCTCATATTCACAATCTGCTTTATGTTCAGAATAAGAAAAAGAAAATAGATTTTCTCTTTTCGCCAATTGTGGATAACATGCCGTCTGATCTTGAATTTGCTCAGGCTCATAATGCATGTCCGACAATCACTGCTACGATAGAAGCAGCTAAAGCAGCATTCACAAAAGAAGGTGATCTGTTTAAGGAATTCGGAGTAGAGTATTTATGTCCTTTCGTACAGTTGTTTAATGAACAGCTGACAGTAAGTCAGATGTATGATTGTTTTAAGGATATTTTAGGACTGACAGAAGAGGAAAACAGAAAAGCAGTACAAGAAGGTTATATTGCATACAACAAATTTATGAATGGATTGAAGAATGATTCCAAACATATTCTGGACATGCTTGAAAAAGAGAACAGGATCGGAATAGTAGTTCTTGCCAGACCATATCATAACGATCCCGGCATCAATCATGAAATACTTGAAGAGTTTCAGAAGCTCGGCTATCCTGTATTTTATCAGGACACATTACCTACAGACAAGGAAACCCTTGAAAAACTTTTCGGAGATGAAATAAGAGCCGGATTGATAAAGTCACCTTTTGATATAGAAGACGTATGGAAAAATTCATATTCGGAAAATACATCAAGAAAAGTCTGGGCGGCAAAATATACTGCCCGGCATCCTAATCTTGTAGCACTTGAATTGTCATCATTTAAATGCGGTCATGATGCACCTATATATACAGTAATACAGGAAATAGTTGAAAATTCCGGAACACCTTATTTCTCTTTTAAGGATATAGATGAAAATAAACCAACAGGTTCAATAAGAATCAGAGTTGAAACGATCGGATATTTTCTGAAAAGATACAGAGAAGATATGATTGCAAAGAATAAAAATATAATGACCATAGAAGAAAAGCTTAAGGAATTTGAAGAAAAGATCAGAAAGAACTTTGAGCTGCAGGAGATACTGAAAAACAATCAGACGAAGGAAACACTTAGCATGACCTCAAAAAGTCAGCCGGGTATAATAATTCCGGTTGAGGACATTAAGATCAGAAGCAAAGAGCTGGAATCCGTCTGAAAATTATTTCACTGACCATATTATTAAAATTAAGGCAATAATTATTAAACTAAAAATGATTATTGCCTTTGTAGTTTATGTTTAATAGATTCGTAAAATTAAAATAATTACCCGGAGATAATACCAGTTAGTGTTAAACATTGAATATTCACAAAAGATCATTACGCCTGAGATTCCTGATTATTATTACTCAAGAGAAAAGCTTCTGGATAAAATTCACTCATACCAAACAAAAAAACTCATTCTCATCACTGCCCCAGCCGGATACGGGAAAACATCCTTTTCTGTAGAGTTCTTTCATAAGCTAAAAAAAGAACTTAAGATATGGATCAGCATCAGCACTTACGATAATTCAATAGAAAATTTCTTTCTGCTTCTTGCAATAGCATTCGAGAACAATTTGAAAAATTCAAAATTCGGCGGTAATTTAAAAAATGTACTTTCTAAATCGCAGAATGTACCTATTAATGAGAAAATACATAATGTGATTTCTTCTTTCTCGAGTGATCTTTTCGAATATCTGAAGAAGAATAAGAAGCAGCTGTTTATTTTTTTGGATGATTTTCACAATATTGATGACAGCGACGAAGTCTGTTCTGCATTAAATTATTTTCTTGAATACCTGCCTCCAAATATTAATTTCGTTTTTATTTCAAGAAGAGACCCGAAAAAGATTAATTATCCCAAGTTCCTGGCGAAAAACTGGCTTGGCAGAATTACAAAGGATGATCTCTCATTTGATAAAGCTGATATAGATAATTTTATAAAAATATACAGGAAGAAGACAGGAAATCTTGACAAGGATTTACTGAAAGATTTTTTAAAGAATACGGAAGGGTGGGTAACTGCCATTCAGCTGCTTCTTATGACTAAGGATCTTGAGATCCTTAAGAATGAGGATTTCCATTCAAGCAGGAATGAGATTTTTGAATATTTCACAAATGAGATCTATGAGAACTGTACGGATAAGGAAAAAAATTTACTGCTTATATTATCTTTCACGGACTCTTTCAATAAATACATTATAGAAAATGTAATGGGAATTGAGAACGGTTATGAAACTCTTTATAAATTATACGAAAGCAATGTATTTATTAACAGGGAATATGATAACTTCAGGTTCCATGAACTTCTAAGAAAATTTCTAAATAATATTGCTGAAGAGAAGCTATCGCAGACTGAAATAAACAATGTTTACAGAAAACTCGGCAAGTATTATTTAAAGAATAAAGAGTGGCGAGAGGATTATATAGCCTTAAATTATTTGATCCAGGGAAAAGATATGGATTCACTTAAGCAATGGATCAGACTTAATGCTTCTGATAAACTTCTGCTGATTCATTCCAGCGGGCTGTACAGCAAAATTGAAGGAATTGAGAATAAGCAGTTCAAGTCTTCACTAGAGTATATACTTTTAAAAGTAAATACACTTATATACAAGGATAAGGATATATCAAAAGCGCTGGATTATCTTACAGATATAATTACGACAAAATTTTCTGAAACAAATGACAGGCAGATCCTAATACCCGTTAATAAAATAAAGAAAAGTGACGTTAATTATTATATTGAACTGCTAATGCTTATTTGCAATTGTAATTTTTTAAAAGAAGGTATCGGGACACAGAACATACCTGTTTCCGAGCATATTTTAAAATTCAGGCTTAAGACCGATCAGGAAATTCAGTTCATAGTATCACTTATCAAGTCATACATTACAACGGGAGAAAATTCAAAAAACAAAAAATACATAACAAGATTAAAAAATATTTTTAAAAAAATATCAGAAAAGAGAATTAAAGGTAAATCAGATATAGAAGAAAATAGTCTGGTAGAAACAGCTTTTTCACTTCTTATATTTTTTGATTACGGGGATTATAAAACCGGAAATCTCGTGGTAAAATATATAACTGATAATTTTGAATTCAGAAATTTTGATCTTTCAAACTACAGTCAGATTTGTTTTGCGCTGTTCACAAGCTATAATATTACGGAATATGAATATTTTTATGACCGCTTAAAAGAGAAAAATCTGGAAAAAGATCAGACAATATTTTCAGCATATAAAAATCAGTTTGAATTTCAGAGTATACTTATCAAATTTATGCGTTTTGAATTCAGGCAGGTAATAAAGGAGCTTGAGATCATGAAAATAAATACATATCAGAAAAATTATATATATTTCATTGACTCACTTATACTTTACTGTTATAATTTATCCGATCAGCCCTTGATGTTACTGAGATTAATTAATGAGGGGGAGTTTAAAGTATCCCGGACAAGACTCCTGATGCTGCGGCTTGAAGCAAGTCTGCTTTTAAATGACTTCAAATCTTACACGCAGATCATGAAAGAAATAACTGGTCTGAAGATTGAGAATTTTACAATTTTCAATCAGGCTGTGATTTGTTATTGTGAATGTTATTTTCATGCAGTGAATAATAATCTCAAAGTATTCAAAGATAATTTTAAAAAACTGCTGAATATGAGCAGTGAATATGAATATGGTGATTATCTTTGTTTCAGGGCAAGAGCCAGCAGAATGAATTATGTTTTTCATTATGCATTTGAAAAAGGACTGGAAAATACTTATTTGAATAATTTATTTTCCGATAAAAACATTTCGTTAATTAAGGTCAATAAACATTCCCTTAATATAAAAGTTGAATTTCTCAACAATAACAGAATATACATTAACGGATCTGAACTCGCGGACAGTCTGTGGCAAAGATCAAAATCCAAGTCTGTATTTTTATATATGGTCTACAGGACATATAAGAAAATTGAAATCACAAAAGAATCGCTTATAGATGATATACTATACAGTTCAAAAGATGTGAATTATGATGCCATAACAGATGTCGAAATAAACAAAGTAAGAAAGACTCTGCAGCTGTTCCTTTCAGAATTAACTGGCGAAAAGATTGAAAAAGATATTATTGTAATAAAAGATAAAAAATATTTTATTACATCAAATAATATTGAGCTAAATATACAAACAGATATAGAAGAATTTAAACGGTTAGCATCATCAAAAGAAGTTACGGACAGGCTCAAAGCTTTTGAATTGTATAAAACGGATTTTGCCAGAGGTATTTATTTAACCTGGGCAGAAGACTATCGTGAAAATCTTAAATTTATATATTCTGAAACAATACATTCTCTCATTTCACATTTCGAGAAAAAAGATGAAAGGGGTATTCAAATGAGATTACTGGAAAAACTTATTGATATTGATTTCAGTGATGAAGAAATCATGATGAAGCTACTTTCAGTTTATAATAAAGAAAAGGATTTCAGAAAGTTCAAATTTGTGTATAAAATATATGAAAAAAGATTAAAGAAAGAGTTCAACGTGCAGCCTTCTATTCAGTTGAAAAATTTCTTCCAGGATGTTACAGGGAAATCAGAATTTTCTTAAGGCAGATCTCCGGAAAAATTATTGAAGTATTCTTTGCAGTAAGTAAGATCTTCAATCAGAGCAAGAGAATTGACAATAGATTCCTGATCAAGCTTAAAATACTTGATACTGAAATATTCTTCTGTTTTATTATCTGACGGAATTACAATTTCTTTTAATATCTCTGTAAATTTCTGAAGATTCTTATTGAACTCATTAAATATCTTTTCTATAACATCATCTCCGTTAATTACTCTGTTTGAAAGTACATTTTTTAAACCATTGACATATTTTGCTGTAAATATAAGGTCTTTGAACTCAACTGCCCTGCCTGAGTTAAATGCAGATTCCAGCAAAACCGAAACTTCAAATATATTTTTCAATGGTTTCCGGGAGTGTTCATTTATCTTATCAAGCAAGTCAACGGTACTGTCTGATATCTTCATAAACAGAAAACTATTTTACTGCTTCTTTACTCATACGTCCATGGCAGTTTTTAAACTTTTTGCCGCTCCCGCAGAAGCACGGATCGTTTCTTCCAATTTTCTCACCAACTTTAACAGGCTGATGCTTTGCATTCGGATCTGTAGTTTCAGTTTCGGCGCTGCCTCCAATGTAACCCATACCTTCAGAAGACTGATGATATGTCCTTAATCTGGACTGATTTGTCTGTGCCGGAGTTTTAATATTTTTTGCTTCTTCCGGAGTCTGCGTAGTGAATTTGAAAATAAAATTGATCAATCCTACAGAAAGAGAATCAAGCATTTCAACAAACAATTTAAAGCCGTCTGTTTTATATTCGAGTAAAGGATCTTTCTGTCCGTAAGCTCTGAAATTAATACCTTCTTTAAGATCGTCCATTTCCCGCAAATGCTCTTTCCATTTTTCATCAATAATATTCAGCATTGCGAATCGCTCAATCTGACCCATCAGATCTGATCCGTATCTCTCTTCCTTCCTTTCATAAAAGTCCTTAGTTTCTTTTAATATTAAATCCTTTAAACCTTTCTCACCCAGCTTCTGGAACTGGTCCGGAGTAATTGTCAGCCTGACCAGGAATGTTCTCTGTACTTCATTAATAAGCCCTTCTATATTTGCTTCCTCATAATATTTATTAACAAGATTATCGACTGATTTTTCCACCATCTCAAAAATTTCATCTTTTAATCTTTCGCCCATTAATGCCTGCCTTCTTTTCGTGTATATAACTTCTCTTTGCTGATTCATTACGTTATCATATTCAAGAAGACGTTTTCTAATGGCGTAGTTATTCTCTTCAACTTTCTTCTGAGCTCTTTCAACAGAATTTGTGATCATAGTATGCTCAATTGCCTCTCCTTCTTTTATGCCAAGTCTCTGCATTACATTTGCAATCCTGTCACTTCCGAACAATCTCATTAGGTCATCTTCAAGTGATAAATAGAATTTTGACGTTCCCGGGTCGCCCTGTCTGCCTGCTCTTCCTCTTAACTGTCTGTCAATTCTTCTTGATTCGTGACGTTCAGTTCCAACTATATGCAATCCTCCGGCTTCAGCTACCCCCGGACCTAATTTAATATCTGTACCTCTTCCTGCCATATTCGTAGCTATAGTTACAGCACCCGGCAATCCTGCATTCTCAACGATCTGAGCTTCGCGCGCATGCTGTTTTGCATTCAATACTTCATGAGGTATGGATTTTCTTTTTAAAAGTCTTGAAATTGTTTCCGAGACTTCAACGCTCGTAGTTCCGACAAGAGTAGGTCTGCGCTTACTTCTCATTTCAACGATTTCATCTATTACAGCATTATATTTTTCCCTTCTAGTCTTATAAATAAGATCGTTCATGTCATCTCTTATACAATCTTTGTTAGTAGGAATCACAGTCACATCAAGTTTATAAATATCAAAAAATTCAGCTGATTCAGTTTCAGCCGTTCCGGTCATGCCTGCAAGTTTTTTATACAGTCTGAAATAATTCTGCAGAGTAATAGTAGCAAGAGTCTGTGTATCTTTTTCTACATGAACACCTTCTTTTGCTTCTATAGCCTGATGAAGACCTTCCGAATATCTTCTTCCTGAAAGAATTCTTCCTGTAAACTCGTCAACAATCATTACCTTACCATCCTGAACGACATATTCGACATCTTTTTCATAAAGACCGTGAGCTTTTAAAAGCTGCTGAACCGTATGAAGCCTGTCACTTCTCTCGGAATAAATTTTAGAAAACTCATCCTTTTTTATTTCAATGTCTTCGGGTGAAAGAGAACTGTCATTTTCCAGCTGTGCGAATTCTGTTCCAAGATCCGGTAAAGTAAAGAAATCTTTTTCCAGAGAGCTTGGCGCTAAAAATTCCCTTCCTTTTTCGGTCAGGTCTGTTACATGGGATTTCTCATCTATTACAAAAAATAATTCATCATCTACAATGTGCATCTGTTTTGCATTATCCCTTAAATATTCACTTTCAGTTGAAAGCAGTAATTTTTTGTTTGAAGGTTCACTTAACAGCTTCTGAAGTTTTTTATGTTTTGGGAAAGCATGATTAGCTCTTAATATATCCAGTCCTGCTTTTGCTTCGTCTTCTTTAGAAATATTTTCTTTTGATAAAATATCTTCAGCTTCACTTGTAAGTTTATTTACCAGATTTTTTTGTGCTTCTACAAGTCTTTTTACTTTTATATTAAGTTCGTCAAATTTATGAGTAGGAGCTTCGACCGGTCCGGAAATTATTAACGGTGTTCTTGCCTCATCTATTAAAACTGAGTCAACTTCGTCAACTATCGCATAAAAATGTTCTCTTTGAACGAGATAACTTTTATCAACAACCATATTATCTCTCAGGTAATCAAAACCAAATTCATTATTAGTACCGTAAGTAATATCTGAATTATACATCTCCCTGCGCTTGTTTGAATCCATGTCATTCAAAATCACACCTACGCTTAATCCAAGATACTTGAATATTTCTCCCATCCATTCACTGTCTCTTTTGGCAAGATAATCATTTACAGTGATCAGATGAACTCCGCGTCCGGCAAGTGCATTTAGATAAAGCGGTAAAGTTGCAACCAGGGTTTTACCTTCACCTGTTGCCATTTCTGAGATCTTACCCTGATGTAAAACAATACCCCCTATGAGCTGAACGTCATATGGTATCATATTCCACTTTATTTTATTGCCTGCTGCTTCCCACTCTGTACCGCATAATCGTTTGCAGGATTGTTTCACAACTGCAAAAGCTTCCGGTAAAATATCATCAAGCACGGCAGATATAATTTCATAATTTTCTTTTTCAAGCTTATCAAGCTCATCATAAAGATCCATTCTATCATTATGCGGAATGTCATTTTTAAGTTTTTCCTGAATTTCTGATATTCTTTTAAGTGTTTCTTCTGATTCGGAATAGATTCTTTGCTTAAACTCAGCTGTTTTTGCTTTAAGCTGTTCATCAGAAAGACTCTCATATTCTTCATAATATTTATTGATTTCATCAACAATTGGAAGTACTGAATTCACATCTTTTTCGTGTTTCGAAGGGAATATCTTTTTTAAAAAATTAAACATTTATTCTTTTATATTATTTAAAAATTTGTATGCAAATTTACCATTTTAAACGAACAAAAGAAAAATAAAAAGAAATCATACGGCTAATTTAGAATATTTCAATAAAATTAATTATTACAGTATGCTAAAAATGTTTAATGTAAGATTTTATGACTGACAACTTGATTATGTCATTTTCGTGTTCAAATGTAAGAATTTATTTTAAGATCAGCTGTAATATTAACATATTTATTACTCAATTGAATAAAAATATATTAATGATTAATTTTATTAAACTAATAACAAAAGGAGATATAAGATTATGGCAATTATGATTACTACCGAATGTATTAACTGCGGTGCTTGTGAACCGGAATGTCCTAATACAGCTATATATGAAGGCGGTTCAAACTGGGTATTGTCAGGAAAATCTTTTGGCGAAGGAGATCCGGCACCTTCAGGTGCAACAGGTTTTTATTCCAGTGAATTCTTCTATATTGTACCTGATAAATGCACTGAATGTGTTGGATTTCATGATGAACCTCAGTGTGCATCAGTTTGTCCTGTTGATTGTTGTATTCCCGATCCTATGCATGTAGAAGATAAAGAAACACTTTTGAAGAGAAAAGAAGAGTTGGATTTAGAAGGAAGATAATTTCCTGTTTATAAGAATAATACTAATACGTTAAATTTTATCAGAAGCTTTTTTTTCAGCTTCAGGATCTTCTGTAACTGTTCTGATAATTTCATCACTATTAACAGGGTTCACAGGCATTTCAATTTCATTGTTAAATGATTTTATATCATCGGAAGGTAAAGATTCTTGTACGATTGAATTACCTTCCGGAGTTGTTAATAGACTTTCTGTTTGAATTGTTTCAGTTTCCTCTTCTTTATGAAATATTTTTTTATAACCGATCAGGATCATAAGGAAACCAACTGAAACGGATATATCCGCAATATTAAATATCGGCCAGGAATAAATTGTTTTTCCGAATATTGTAAAGTTTGGAAAATCGAAATGCAGGAAATCAACTACTCTCCCATAAAATAAAGGGGCATAATCATAGATCTTACCATAGAAAACTCTGTCTATTAAATTGCCTATCGCACCTCCAAGAATAAAAGCCAATGCAAGTCTCAGCAAGAAAACTTCATTTCTGTTCTTAAAAAGAAAAACAAACAACAAGATAGTTGCGAATATAGTGAATAGAGACAGAAATAATTTCCCACCTATCTGAAGACCAAAAGCCATTCCCGGATTTTCTATAAATGTTATCTTGAAAATATCTCCAATTACATTTATTGATGACTGATAAGGCATTCCAGGAATAAAAATTCCAAGTTTCGGTATTGAGATTCCTTTTACATACAACTTGGTTATCTGATCCGCTATTACTATAAATACGGTTACGATTAAAACCTTCAAATTTATTTCAACCTCTTATTAAATTTTTACATTCTATACAATGCTGTGTAATAGGAACTAATTCTAATCTTTCTTTTATTATTAAAGGACAGCTTCTGCATAAATTTTTAGGCTCATCCCTGCAGTCTATGCAAATACCATAGGTCCCCTGATCAATTCTCATTAAAGCATCCTGCAAATAACCCAGATATTTTTCATCTCTTTGCACGAATAAATAATTTTTTTCTCTTTCCATCTCATCCGTACCCTGTTCAGCCATGTGAGATGAATAAGTAAGATTATCACCTTTGTATTCACCTGATTCTTTATCCACAAGAGCATCCATATTTGCCTTTGCGCTTTCAAAAATAGCTTTTCTTTCAAGCAAAATAATATCCCTGAAATGTTTTAATTCAGCCTTGGTATATCTTGTTTTCTTATTTGGTTTAAATTTCTTAACTTTCTTCTCCGGAATTTCTGGTTTAACAGTAACATTGATTTTTGCCGTTCTTATAACTGCTTTTTTCTCAATTAATTTTTTAACGGATTTTATAGGCGCAGTAATCTTTTTTACGGGTAATGTATTTGATTTTTTCTTAACAGCTTTTAAAACAGTCTTTTTTGACTTAACAGATTTAACAGATTTAACAGATTTAACAG
>CAZLOL010000024.1:20986-26523 GCA_964561045.1 uncultured Ignavibacteriaceae bacterium
TTAACAGATTTAACAGATTTAACAGATTTAACAGCCGGTTTAGTATTTTTCTTTCCTGAAGTCTTAGCTTTTTTCTTTGCCAATTTAATGCTCCTTAATTTTTGATAAATTAATTTAGTTTTTCTAAATAGAGTTCACACAACTCACCGTTTATTTCTGATTTAGAGAAATCGTAATCGTGACTTTTAGAGCTTGTTATAATTTCGCTCATAGTTTCAGATTTTATATACTCTAAATTCTTGTTTATTGCAGATCTTATGTTCTCAGAAGTTCTGTAGAATATTCTTACACTGTCACTTATTTTGAAATCATTTGATCTTCTGCTATTTTGTATTCTATTGATAAATTCTCTGACAATTCCTTCATCAATCAGTTCTTTATCAAGCTTTGTATCAAGTGCTACAGTAATGCCGCCATATGTTTCAACAATCCAGCCTTCAATATTATTGGTATATATTTCTATGTCATCTTTTGTGAATTCAAAGCCTTCTATTGTTAATTTCCCTGACTTTTCAAGTTCAGATATTTGTTTAGATGAAAGCTCATTTATCAGCTTCTGAACTTTCTTTACATCTTTACCGAATTTTGGTCCGATGGATTTAAAATTTGGTTTGGACTTTTTTACTATAATATCCGAATCTCCTTCGATTATATTAAGCTCTTTTACGTTTACTTCCTCTAAAATGATATCCATGATGTTTTGAAGTTTAAGAATATCTTCTTTCTCTAAAACCGGAATAAGTATCTGCTTCAACGGCTGACGAACCTTCAGGTTGTTTTTTACTCTTATTGAGCGTACAAGATAAACAATATCCTGAGCAAGTTTCATTTCTTCCTCAAGGTCCGTATTTATATTTGATTCATTCGCATCAGAAAATTCCGAAAGATGGATCGAATTATTGTCATTTTTTAATGTGGTATAAAGCTTCTCTGACAAAAAAGGAGAAAACGGTGCAACCATTTGCAATAGTTCGATTATGACTTCATACAAAGTCTGATAACCGCTCAGCTTGTCAGATTCATTTTCCGGATTTCTTAAGCGTTTTCTGTTCCTTCTTATATACCAGTTAGATAACTCATCAATTGTAAAATCATACAATACTCTTGTAGCTTTTGTGATTTCATATTCATCCATTAACTGAAAATACTTTTTCTTGACCGAATTCATTTTAGACATAATCCATTTATCTATTACAGCTCTTTCTGATGGATCAATGATGGATTCCTCTTTGTAATCAAAATCTATAATGCCGGAATATAAAATGTAAAACCTTATTGTATTTATCAGAGTATCAAAGAATTTATTCTGGACTTCTATAAGATCATCTTCATTGAATAATTTTGAGTTACCAACAGGTGATGAAAAAATTGAATACCATCTCAGTATATCTGCTCCGTATTTTTCCATCATCTCAATAGGATCAACAACATTTCCAAGGGACTTGCTCATTTTCTTTCCGTTCTTATCAAGTATATGTCCGTTAACTATCACATTTTTATATGCAGGCTGATCAAATAAAAATGTACCGATCGCATGCAGTGTATAAAACCAGCCTCTGGTCTGATCTACACCCTCTGCTATGAAATCAGCAGGATAATTTCTCTCAAATAACAACTTGTTTTCGAAAGGATAATGATGTTGTGCAAACGGCATTGAACCGCTGTCAAACCAGCAGTCAATAACTTCTGCAACTCTTTTCATCTCCTTACCTTCTTTTGAACTAATTATTATCTTGTCAATGTATGGTTTGTGAAGGTCGATCTCTTTTGCATCCGGATAAACTGATTCATAGTTAATGGATTTGCTTTTTAATTCATCCAGACTGCCTATACATTCATAATGTTCTTTCCCGTTATCATCAGTATAATACCAAACCGGTAAAGGAGTACCCCAGAACCTGTTTCTGGAAATCGCCCAGTCTTTATTTTCTTCAAGCCATTTTCCGAATCTTCCCGAACCAAATGTCTCCGGATGCCAGCTGATCTGATTATTCAGATCCAGCATTTTTTGTTTGTAGTCAGTGGTTTTTATGAACCAGGAATCTGTGGCATAATACATTAAAGGAACATGGTGTCTCCAGCAGTGAGGATATGAATGAACAAACATTTCCTTTTTATATAATCTTCCTGCATTTTTCAGATCCTGAATAATTTCGGCATCTGCTGCTTTAAAGTTCATTCCTTTATAAGGGATCACCTGGTCAATAAATAACCCGTCTTTACCGACTGCTTTGAATACAGGCAGATCATATTTTAGTCCGGCCTGATAATCATCTTCTCCGAAAGCCGGGGCAATATGAACAATTCCTGTGCCGTCTTCCATTGTAACAAACTCTCCAAGCGTTACATAAAATGCCTTCTTATCAGGTTTTAAAAAGTCAAAAAGGCTTTTATATTCTGTAAATTCAAGTTCTTTGCCTTTGAATTCTTTCAATATTTCATATTCATCTTTTATTACTTCGAGTCTGTCTTTTGCTAAAACAAAATTTCCATCATTCTTTATCTGTATCTTAACATAATCAGATTCCGGATTTACTGCCAAAGCCGCATTAGAAGGCAATGTCCAGGGAGTCGTGGTCCAAACTAGAAAATCTGAATCTGTTAATTCACCTGATGTAATCTTGAATTTTACATAGACTGAAGGATCTTTCAGATCTTCGTATCCCTGAGCAACTTCATGTGTTGAAAGAGGCGATTCGCATACAGGACAAAAAGGTAAAATTTTAAAGCCTTTGTAAATTGAGCCGGCATCAAAAAATTTTTTCAGCGCCCACCATACAGATTCGATGTAGTTATTATGATAAGTTGCGTATGCATCATCAAGATTTATCCAGTAACCCATTCTCTCAGTTAGCTCTTCCCATTCATTTATATATTTAAAAACAGATTCTTTGCATGCTTTATTAAATGCAATTTCTCCAAAATCGCTTATTTCTTTTTTTGATTTTATTCCAAGATTTTTTTCCACTTCCACCTCTACAGGCAAGCCCTGAGTGTCCCATCCGGCTTTTCTGTATACCTGATAACCTTTCATCGCTTTATATCTGCAGATAAGATCTTTTACGGTTCTTGAGATAACGTGATGAATTCCGGGAAGACCATTGGCAGTTGGGGGTCCTTCATAAAAAGTAAATGTTTCTCTTCCTTCTCTTAAATCTATACTCTTTTGGAAAGTATTGTCTTTTTTCCAGAATTTTAAAATTTCCTTTTCTAATTCCGGTAAAAATATATTTTCAGGTAAGTTTTTAGGCATTTAAATAAATAAGTTGTTAAGCTAAAAAAATACTCTTATAATTTCAATGGAATAACAGGTTACATGTGAGGATTTTCGAAATTTCTTTCTGAAAATGAGGATTTAGATGAGTTGAATTAGAATTAATGGAAAAAATAACTGAATATATCATTTGTTATTTATCTTCTCCGGGCTTTTCATTGAATTTATTCCCTTTTCTTCGGTTTGAAAATTCCTTCCGGATTACTCTTTCAATGTTTTTTCTCATTACTAATGTCTTTGCAATTTGCTGAGGCGTTAAGAATGTTTTAATTTCGGTTATAAAGCTTTTTCTCAGATCTAATATACTTGTTTCTAAATCCATCAAATTGTCAATTTTGGATTCCATATCTATAGCTTCCGGATCCCGTTCAATTGTTTCCATTAAATTTTTCTTTTCCTTACTTATCTTTTTTATTTTATTATTGTTGTCTTTGTAGATTTCCAGAAACCTGTCCGCTGTTATTGAATCTAAGTCTCCTTTCTCTATTAGTTTAACTTTCATTACGCTGTCAATTTTTTCCATAAAATTCATTTTTTTCATTTCTCTCTGCGCATAAGAATTATTAAATCCGAAAAGTATCAGGGTCAATATAATAAATTTATAAGTTTTCATAATTTTTATAGTTTGAGATTTTATAAATGTTCCAGAATTTCTTTTTCTTCATCAGGCGTAAGATCCAATATTTCTTCATCAGAGAAGTCTTCATCAGAATTTTTAAAAAATAAAATGTCTTCGACAGCATCAAGTTCGCTTTCCTGATTATCAAGACCGTCAATATTGTATGCTAAAAGACCCAGGTCAACTTTATTCTCTCTGACTAATAGATTTTCTTTTGCAACCGCAGAGAGTTTATTTTCATAATCAATATTGTGTTTTCTTTTTTCTGAATTTTTGTATTTAACAGTTTCAGGTAAAGTATTATTAGTTTTGTCTTTATTGAGATTCTCAATATCAGTTAAGAGCTTGTTTTGGGTAATTGCATCTAACTTATCTTCTTTGTCATTTTTATCAGTGTTCTCATTTGAATTATAAAGAGTTTTGTTTTCGTTTAGACTTAATTCTTCTTTATCTTTGATATATAAGTTAAATATAGTGAAAGCAAAAATTATAACAAGACTGACCGGAATTAACAGTTTCCATAAAAGACCTAATCGTTCAAAAAAATTGACCGGAATTTTCTCTTTGTATATACGGTCATTTATTTTCACAGAAAGATTAGTGAAATAGCTGTCGTCAGGTACATCAAACTCTGAAGAGTCAAGAAAATTAAAAGCACCCAGCATTTCATCATATTCTTTTTTAAATTCCGGGTTATTATCAATTTCAAATTTTATTTCAGATATAAGTTCCTGATCTGATATCTTAGATAAGATATAATCAGGTAAACTATGATACAGGAATTCTTTGCTGTAATGCTTATTCATAATTTAATGAGATTCAATTACTTCGAATTTTTTATGATTTTTTAAAAACTTCCCTATTTTTTTAACTGCATGAAAATAGTTTGCTTTCATTCCTCCGGTTGATTTATTCAATATAGATGAGATCTCCTCATATGTAAGGTTGTCATAGTACCGCATATTGAAAACAGCTCTTTGCTGTTCAGGAAGCGACTTTATAGCTTCTTCCAGAATATTTGTTCTTTCTTTTGAATTAATTTCCTCATCTGCTGATTTATCCAGTGATCTGATATTTGCATTATCAATGTCAGATTTTCTCATATTAATCTTTTTATTCTTGTTAATATGGTTAAGAGAAAAATTAACTGCTATTTTATAGACATAAGTAAAAAATTTTGATTCTCCCCTGAAATCGCTTAATGTCCTGTATAGCTTTAAAAAAACTTCCTGAGTAATATCATCTGCATCATCATGATCTAAAACCATTTTTCGAATTACCCAGTACACTTTCTTTTGATATTTCCGGACAATCAGATTGAATGCATTTTGGTTGCCATTCTTAAATGAATCCAGGAGTTCAGAGTCGGAACTGTTTATATTTAAATTATCTACTGCCAATCTTTACATTTTTAATTATAATTTAAATATAGGTAACCCAAAAATAAAGATATCAATAATTTTAATTGAATTTCTCAACTGTATGAAATAGACAAAAATATATCGAAAATAGTTTAACTGTTTAAAAGAGTATTCTGTATTAAGTATTGAGTATTGTGTATTGAGTATTAAGTATTGAGTATTGAGTATTGAGTATTGAGTATTATTCTTATGTATAAATACAAATTAATAGAATTAGAAGAAT
>CAZLOL010000025.1:0-25630 GCA_964561045.1 uncultured Ignavibacteriaceae bacterium
TGTTAAGTTTGTGAAGTTTGTGAAGTTTGTAAAGTTTGTAAAGTTCGTTAAGGTTGTTAAGTTTGTGAAGTTTGTGAAGTTATTCAAAGCAATAAGATCCTGCCCTGTATATTCTTATTTAATATCTTATTACAATCTTAGTATTTTCATAATAAATTAAAATTTTTTCTAAAAAATAAATCATATAAATTCATAAATGGAAAATTATTTATTATATATAAACGGAGAGTTCAGGGAATCGTCAGACAAGCAGACATTTGATGCTGTAAATCCGGCAACGGAAGAAGTGATCGCAAAAATATCAAAAGCCTCTTTGCAGGATACACATGATGCGATCAGCTCTGCGAGGAATGCATTCGACAGCGGTATATGGAGTGATCTGCCGGGAGAAGAGCGAAGCAGGATAATAAAGCAAATAGTAGATAAGATTAATGAAAATGCAAAGAAGCTGACGGAGCTTGAAGTAATGGATTCGGGTTCTACAATAAAAAAAGCAGGGGAAGATATTTTTCTTTCTGCAAGGAGTCTTAATTACTACTCAAAGATGGCGGCATTAAATCTTGATGAAGATGTAGAAGGTTTAACTAAAGCAGGAGTCAGTAAAAATATTATTATAAGAGAACCTGTTGGTGTTTGCGCATTGATAACTCCGTGGAATTTCCCTTTGAAAATGGCAATATGGAAACTCGGTCCGGCATTGGCAGCAGGAAATACAGTTATATTAAAGCCAGCGATGGAGACTTCTGTGACAGCAAGTGAACTAGCTCGAATTATAAGTGAAACTGACATGCCGAAAGGAGTTGTAAACATCATTATGGGTCCGGGAAGTATAATTGGAACTGAACTTGTAAAGAGTCCTGATGTAGACAAAGTCGGATTTACAGGATCGACTGAAGTAGGAAAGATCATTATGAAAAATGCCGCAGACAGTCTCAAAAAAATCACGCTGGAGTGCGGCGGTAAGTCTGCGAATATAGTTCTTGATGATGCTGATCTCGATATGAGTGTTGACGGGGCTGTCTATGCTGGATTTTATCATCAGGGACAATGCTGTGAAGGCGGTACTCGCCTTCTTGTAAGTGAAAAGATTTATGATGAATTTACAGGTAAATTAAAAATTAAAATAGATAAAATGACTATCGGGGATCCGATGGATAAAAAAACGGATGTCGGTCCGGTCATTAATAAAAAACAGTTTGATACAGTAATGAATTATATAAAGACCGGGAAGGAAGAAGGAGCAGAGATTCTTACCGGAGGTAAAAGATACGGAGACAAAGGTTTTTATATTGAACCGACAGTTTTTATTAATGCCGGAAATAAAATGAAGATCTCACAGGAAGAGATATTCGGTCCGGTAGTGACGCTTATAAAATTCAAAGATGATGAAGAAGCAATTTCAATAGCAAATGATTCTATATACGGATTAGCAGGAGCAGTATGGTCAGCGAATGACGAAAGAGCATTAAATGTAGCTAAGAAAATCCGGACCGGAACAGTCTGGATAAATGAATATCATCTTTTGAGCGACAGAGCTCCTTTTGGAGGTTACAAACAAAGCGGAATAGGAAGAGAGTTCGGTCTTGACGGTTTAAAAGAATACACTGAAGCAAAGCACGTACATATTGATGAGATAAAAGACAGATCAAAGAAATTCTGGTACGGGACAGTTGTACCGAAAGATTAAGAATTAGAAATTTTTTATTAAGAGTGCTGAGTGACGAGTGTTAAGTAGTTAGTAACAGAAAATATTTAATGAGACGTATTTCTGATAAAATTATTTTCAGTTTAAGCAGATTTTCACGAAATTAAAAAAGTGATTTGTTCAAAAATATTGTAAAAGGCAACAAGTGTAAATTAGTCAGGTTTAAAGCTGGAGATGAAAAACTCACAGAACTAATTTTTAAACTTTTCAATGAAAAGGAAACCGAAGATTTTCTAAATCCTGAATACACACGCAACAGGACCCGGGCTAAAATAAGAAAATGGATCATAAAAAAGACAGAGAATCCTGTTGATGTATGGTATGTCATAAAAAGCAAGAGTAATTATATTGGATACATCTGTTTCAAATGGAGAGTTCATTATGATGAAGCCTGTGAAATTTCAACAGCAATTGAAAAAGATTTCAGGGGACTCAGACTGGGATTTGAATCCTCAAGAATTCTTGTAGATTATATTTTAAGTCTAAAAAAGTTCAAATATATAGTCGGATACGCGCACAAGCAAAATATTAAGGCGCAGAACAATTTAAGGAAACTCGGATTCCGGAAAGCTCAGCGGCTTCAGAAAATAGTATCACGGCAGTTTTATAATGATGATGGTACGAGCTCTACAGGAAGCAAGTATATTTTGTTTGCTGTTTACAGTAAAGCATTTCAACGCAAACCAGTAAATTAATTTATAATTCAGGAATAAAAGCCAGATAATAATAAACACAAAAAATGGGACTTATATATAAAATTTTCTATACCTATATTGCATTTAAATAAATTTATCAACAGTTCAGTTCAATTTCTAAAAATTATCATAAGTCTTGAATAATATATTATCTCTTCTGATCTTTCTCCCTTTATTGCTGGCTATCCCGATTATTTTTTTCAAAAAAGAAAAAGAAACATTAATAAAGAGTTATGCTTTTATCATTTCACTGATTCCTCTGTCAATAGCAATATATCTTTTTTTTGCATTTGACCCTGCAAATCCGGGCTATCAATTTGTAGAGAAGTTCAAATGGATAGAGATCACAAACACTTTTTATTTTCTGGGTATTGACGGTATTTCGATGCTACTTATACTTATGTCAGCCTTCATGTTCCCGCTTGCAATTCTCGCTTCTTGGACGAGCATAAAGATCAACATAAAAGAATTTTATTTTCTTCTGCTTTTGCTTGATGCCAGCCTTATAGGAGTTTTTGCTTCGCTTGATCTGATCCTGTTTTATATTTTCTGGGAGTTCATACTTCTGCCGATGTATTTCATAATCGGTGTTTGGGGAAGCGAGGACAGGATATATGCAACAGTAAAGTTTTTCTTATATACCATGTTCGGAAGTCTTCTTATGCTTGTTGGAATAATCTGGCTCAGTTTTCTTTGCCTACCGTTTACCGGACAGTTCAGTACTGACCTGACTATACTAACGCAGCATTCGTTTCAGCTGCCTCTGGATAAGCAAATATATCTTTTCATTTTATTCACGCTTAGTTTTTTAATAAAAGTACCTTTATTTCCTTTTCATACATGGCTGCCTGATGCTCACGTACAGGCACCAACTGCAGGTAGCGTCATACTGGCGGCTGTTCTTTTAAAAATGGGGACATACGGTCTTATAAGATTCTCATTGCCTCTTTTCCCGGCAGCATTCATAAAACTTACTCCTTATATCGCAACATTAGCAGTCATTGGAATTGTTTACGGAGCATTGCTTTCGGTGGTACAGAAAGACATAAAGAAATTAGTTGCTTATTCGTCTGTAAGTCACCTTGGATTTATTGTACTGGGAACATTTGCAGTTACTGATGTAGCATTGCAGGGAAGCATTATTCAGATGATAAATCACGGTCTTTCAACCGGAGCTCTTTTTATGATAGTTGGTGTATTGTATGAAAGAAGGCATACAAAAAAAATAGCGGACTTTGGCGGAATAATGAAAGTGATGCCGGTATTTTCAGCTATATTCATGATCGTAGTTTTATCTTCAATTGGTCTTCCGGGACTCAACGGATTTGTAGGAGAATTCCTGATTTTGCTGGGGTCATTTTATTCAACTAATTTAGGATCTCATACATATACGATAGTATCTACGACTGCAGTCATACTTGCAGCTGTTTATTTGCTGTGGATGTTTCAGAGAGTAATGCTTGGTCCGATCGAGAACGATAAGAATAAAGATCTGCAGGATCTGTCGAAGAGAGAGATATTATCTTTTGTACCAATAATTATTTTCATAGTGTGGATAGGTGTTCATCCCAATACATTTCTTTCCAAAACCGAAAGCAGCGTAAAGAAAATTGTAGAAAATTTTCAGATGGTAAAAACGAAAATGGCTATGGAACAGGATACTCAGAACAAAGTTACAGAAATAAGATAGATTTAAAAGATTTAAAGATTCAGAAACAAATATATTGGTACCGAATTTATATAAATATTGAGTATTCTTTTACAATCAGTAAACACTGCTCATACAAACTCCTGAACGGTATTATTTTCCGCTTAAATCAAAGAATTTGATTATTGCCTTTGATTTTTTCATTTTCAGATAATTACTTTTCAAAAAAATTTAATCAAAATCAGTATTACTAAATTTTATTATAATACAAATTTAATACTGAAAGTATATTATTAAAATTGCAGCAATTGAAAACTGACTATATAATAAAATCAATATTTATATTTTTCTTTTTTGCTCCCGGAATATATTCACAGGAATTATGGGGAATAGATACTGAAGATCTTCAAGCAACAAAAAACTGGCAGGAGAAAGTTGATACAAGAGGAAATGCCCTCTATTCTATCGACCATATCGGGGATTTTGATTATGTATCAAGCAATCAAAAAGGATTTTTATTTTACCGTGAGAATCCGCCGGATTTTATGTTTGAGGAAGTTTATACATATTTACTTAATGTTTTCGGAGATCCGACCTCTGTTAAAGATTTCATTCCGTTAGTAAAGGGAGATCTGACAACTCCCGAAAAAATAAAATATGGTAAATGGAAATATGAGAAACAATGGGACACCGGATTCAAGGTTACAAAACTTATATGGAAAGAAAACAAGTTGTATGTAGAATGTTTGTTCAAGTAACATCTTCTGAAAAATTTCTGTTTTTTTGTTTTAAATAATATTTTTCTGAGAAAATTTAAGAGTAATTTAATATTCCTGTTTTCCGGTTACATCTGCGATCCTATCTGTTTAAAAGAATGATTTTTATTCTTAGTATTAACTTCCTTGATAAAATTCATTAGTATTGGTATTTTAATCCTCTTAAATAAATTATATTAGTCAAAATACGTTTTGTTAGACGACTTAACAAATAAGCTCGAAGGAGTTTTAAAGAAGATCCGCGGGCAGGGTAAGATCAATGACAAGAACATTGATGAATCTCTGCGTGAAATAAGACGCGTACTTTTTGATGCTGATGTCAATTATAAAGTTGTTTCTAAATTTATCAGTGATGTAAAGGAAAAATCACTTGGTCAGAATGTACTTACCAGTATTACTCCCGGTCAGTTAATTGTTAAGATAATAAATGATGAGCTCATTAAATTAATGGGTTCAGACAAAGCGGAAATAAAATTTTCAGACAGAATACCGTCCATAATAATGCTTGTAGGGTTACAGGGTTCGGGTAAAACCACTTTTTCAGCAAAACTTGCAAAATATCTGAAATCCAAAGGAAGAAATCCGCTTCTTGCTGCATGTGACGTGTACAGGCCGGCAGCTATTGAGCAGTTAAGAATTCTGGGAAAGCAGATCAGCATACCTGTTTATAGTGATGACAATGAGAAAGATCCTCTGAAGATTTCGAATGCTGCAATACAATATGCAAGAGAAAATGCACGTGATACATTAATAATAGATACAGCCGGACGTCTTGCTATAGACGAAGATATGATGAATGAAGTTACTAAGATAAAAAATGCATTAAATCCGGAAGAGATATTGTTTGTAGTTGATTCTATGACAGGTCAGGATGCGGTAAATACTGCCAAGACATTTCATGATAAACTGGATTTTGACGGTGTAGTTCTCACTAAACTTGACGGAGATACACGAGGCGGAGCAGCCTTATCCATTAAAGCGATAGTAAATGTTCCGATTAAGTTTGCAGGAATAGGTGAAAAGCTTGATGCAATAGAACAGTTTCATCCTGACAGGATGGCATCCAGAATTCTGGGAATGGGTGATATAGTTTCTTTTGTGGAAAAGGCTCAGACAGAATTTGATATGTCTGAAAGCGGCAAACTTGAAGAAAAGCTCAGAAGGAATAAATTTGATTACAATGATTTTCTTTCGTACATGGGTCAGATCAAGAAAATGGGATCTCTTTCAAGTCTGATATCAATGATACCCGGCGCTAACAAGTTAGTGAAAGATCAGGATATAGATGACTCGGTTTTAACAAAGATAGAATCCGTGATTCTTTCAATGACAAACAGGGAAAGGGAGAACCCTCATATAATCAACGGATCCAGAAGAAGAAGAATAGCAGACGGGAGCGGAAATCCAATCCAGCAGGTAAACAGGGTAATTAAGCAATTTGAAGATATGCAAAAGATGATGAAACAATTCAATAAGGACAAGGGTCGGGGAATAATGAAGAGAATGAAGTTACCTGCAAATTTAATGAATGAATTCAAAGCATAATACACATAACGATAATAATTAATAAAATAAAAAATAAACATTGGTAAAATTAAGATTAAAAAGAATGGGAAAAAGACACTATCCGATCTACAAGATCGTGGCAGCTGATTCCCGTTTTCCGAGAGACGGAAGATTCATTGAAGCAGTAGGAACGTATAATCCAAATCTGGATCCTATGGAAATAACATTAAAAGAAGAAAGAGTTAAATACTGGCTGAATGTCGGTGCTCAACCTACTGATACTGTCAGAAATTTACTGAAAAGCGAAGGAATAATTCTGCAGTTTCACCTTGAGAAGAAAGGAGCTGCAGCAGACGTTGTAGAAACTCAGGTGCAGAAATTTTTATCTCAGAAAGATTCGAAGATCTCAAGAGCAAGAGAGAAAAAAGCAAGAAGGAAGCTTACTAAAAAATCAAAGAAGGATACCAAGGAATCAGGTGAAGCAAAGCCTGAAGTCACAGAAGGTGAGCCGAAAGCAGAATAAAAGTTTTCAAACTATATTCAATTCAATATTCTTAAATTAAATAAAGGAGCACCCCAAATGAAAGAATTTATTGAATTTATTGCAAAGAACCTTGTAGACAATCCTGATGCTGTCAGAGTTGAGGAAGTCATTGAAGATGAGAACAGATTTAAATACATTCTTCATGTAGAAGACAGTGAGACCGGTAAAGTAATTGGAAAGATGGGAAGGACAGCAAAAGCCATCAGAACCTTACTTTCAGCAATTGCATCGAAGCAGGGCAAGAAAGCTTTTTTAGAGATCCCTGATAAGATCAAAAAGGAAAACTGAATTTAAACTAAAATTTGTCTGAATTAAAAAACTTTGTAGCAATTGGAAAGGTAGTTAAAACAATTGGTATAAAAGGAAATTTAAAGATACTTCCTCTGACTGATTTTCCTGATAGATTTTATATGACAAATAAGATTTTTCTTTTTAATGAGAAGAACAACAAGTTTTTAACAAATAAAAACTTCGGTGGAAAAGATTTTTCATTTTCAGAATGTAAAGTCTTTGATAAATATATAAATGTAAAGCTTGAAGGATTTGATACTATAGAGAAATCACAGGAACTGATCAATCTTATAGTTATGGTTGATGAAAAGGAGAGGGTAAAATTAGAGGACGGTTGTTTTTATTATTATGACATAATTGATTCTGAAATATACGATAATGATAAACTGATTGGAAAATTGATTTCCGTATTAAACTTTGGCAGCGGTGATCTTTTCAATGTGAAGTATAAAGATAAGGAAATTCTTATACCTTTTAATAAAGAGTTTGTTAAAAAGATTGACATGGATAACAAGAGGATAGATGTTCAGCTTATAGACGGCTTTCTGGACTAGATTATCCATATTTATAATTATGAATTTTGATATTATAAGTGCAAATTCGAATATACTGGAATGTTCTTTTAAAAACGGTTTGATTTCCAGAGCATTAAAGAAAGATATAATAAAATTACGCATTCACAATTTAAGAGATTATGCTGAAGGGAAATACAAACAGATAGATGATGCTCCGTACGGCGGAGGAACGGGAATGATTTTAAAACCGGAGCCAATATTCAAAGCAGTGAATAAGCTCAAGACTGAAACTGAATTTGATGAAGTAATATTTTTTTCACCTCAGGGTTCTCGTTTTAGTCAAAGTATGGCAAATGAGTTTTCACTGAAGAAGAATCTAATACTGATCTGCGGTCATTATAAAGGAATTGACGAAAGGGTTATTTCAAAACTTGTAACGAAAGAGATCTCCATAGGTGACTATGTACTTTCATGCGGAGATCTTGCTGCGTATGTTTTTATTGACGCAGTTACCAGACTAATACCCGGAGTTCTGGGGGACGGTGAGTCTGCCATTACAGATTCCTTTCAGGTAGAGACAGGATTTGATTTCCCGCAATACACAAGACCGGAAGTTTACGAAAGACTGAAAGTACCTAAGGTCTTATTGTCCGGGAATCATAAGGAAATAAATATCTGGAGAGAAAAGAAAGCCAAAGCTAAATATAAGAGAATTTTAAAAATAAATAAGAATTAAAAAGAGAGAAGGTAAGGAGTAACTGTTATGAATAAAAAAATTAATTTGGTTACAGCAGGTCAGCTAAGAAGCGATATACCTGAATTTCATGTAGGGGATACAATAGGCGTTTCTGTAAATGTAATAGAAGGTGACAAGGAAAGAGTACAGATCTTTAAGGGAATTGTAATGGGAATCAAAGGAAGCGGAATCAGCAAGACATTCCGTGTCAGAAAGATCTCCAATGGTGTAGGCGTGGAAAGAATATTCCCTATAAATTCTCCCAGGATCGCAAAGATCGAGATCATTAAACACGGAAGTGTAAGAAGAGCTAAGCTTTATTACCTGAGAGGCTTAACAGGTAAAGCTGCCACAAAGATCAAAGAGAAAAAAAGAACCAGCAAGATCATAGAAACAATTGTATCTGAGAAAGAAATTACTCCCACAAACGGCAAAATTGAAACTGAGGCTCCAAAAGAAGAACTCGTTTCCTAATCAGTTTTATCAAAATTATTATTTTAATTAACCGTCAGAGTTTCTTTTGACGGTTTTTTTATAATTCAATGAAAAATAAAAAAGTATTTGTATCTATAGCCGGCAATATCGGTTCAGGGAAATCATCTCTTACAAATCTCATTGCAAAGGAATTCAACTGGAAACCCTATTATGAAAAAGTAAATAATAACCCGTACCTGAAGGACTTTTACAATGATATGAACCGATGGTCATTTAATCTCCAGGTGTATTTTTTATCACACCGGTTTAAAACACATAAGGAAATTCTTGATAAAAAAAAATCTGTTATTCAGGACAGGAGCATTTATGAAGACGCGGAAATTTTCGCGAAAAATTTATATAAGCTTGGCAGGATGAATAAGAGGGATTACCAAAATTACAGAAAACTTTTTCAGGAGATGACATATTTTCTTCAGCCTCCTGATCTGCTCATATATCTTCGGTCCGGACTACCTAAACTTATAAAACAAATTAAACTTCGAGGCCGTGAATTCGAACAGAATATTGACACAGGATATCTGGAAAGATTAAATACAAGCTACGAAGATTGGATCACGCATTACAAACTGGGCAGATGTCTTATCATAGAAAATGAGGAGCTAGACTTCGTCAACAGGAAAAAAGATTTCAGCATGATCAAAAGGCTCATAAAAGAAAACTTATAGAAACAGTTTAATAATGAAGTATAAAGATCTCAAAATTCCACGCTGTAAAAAATTCTCAGGATACAAGCCGTGTCTTTCTTATCAGAATTGTCTTGAGCACGGCTGCCGGCAGGAAAGCGAACAGACAAGGACAGGAAAGAAAATACTTATAATCTCTCTTGATGCATTAGGTAATGTCTTACTTAATACTTCCATACTCCCCTCTTTGAAAGAAAAATTTCCTGAAAGCACGATCTACTGGATAACCATGAAAAGCGCAAAGCCAATTTTATACAACAACAAATTCATAGATCATGTTTATATATGGAATGATGAAGACAGAATGATACTCAGGAATATTGATTTTGATGTTTTGATGAATTCTGATAAATCAATGTATGCTGCAGCTTTTGCCAATGAAATTACGGCAAAGGAAAAATCAGGATTTCTACTGAACAAGGACGGTAAGATTATCCCATCCAACAAAAATGCTATGTATAATTACACTCTCGGAATAGATGACAAAATGAAATTCAGACAAAATACAAGATCAGGCAGTGACATAATACATGAAACATTCGGATTAAAGTTTTCAAGGAATGAGTATGTTTTTGAATTCACCGATGAAGAGAATAAGTTTATAGAGAATTTCAGGGAACAGATCAAATACGACAGGAAAAAAATCTATGTGGGATTTAATACGGGATGCTCTGGTTTATTCCCGAATAAGAAACTTACGATAGAGCAGCATATCGATCTGATTAACGATCTGGGAAGCTATGATGATTTTAAACTAGTTTTGCTGGGAGGTAATGAAGATACCGAGCGTAATTTAAAGATATATGAAAGCCTCTCAAAGAGCATTAAGAAGAATATAATTTACACTCCCACAAATTCAGGTATCAGGAACGGCGCATGTTTTATGAGCGTATGTGATATTGTGATTACCGGTGACAGCTTCGGAATGCACTTAGCCATAGCTTTAAAAAAATACGTAATAGCATGGTTCGGACTCTCATGCTGGAGCGAAATAGATCTATTTGACAGGGGTGAAAAACTTATTCCTGAAGGTCTGGAATGCGCTCCATGCTGGAAAAAAATATGCCCTTACGATCTTGAATGCATAAAAATGGTAGATCTTAAAAAGATAACAGAACTGGTAAAGAAATTTGCATTAGTCAGACCTGTAGTGAGAAATAATAACTAAAGCATATTATATTACTTTTCAATTGATTTATTTTCAGGATCATCCTTATCCTTGAAATATTTTCCAATAAACGAATTACTGTATTTCCCTACCGAAGTTATAACATAAATAATAATTACAAATATTACGGCAACGACGGCAATTATCCATATAGCAGTTTCCATTATGTATTTTAATTAATATCTCTATTGATTTCTGGATTTAAAAAGGCTCTTATCTCTGTAAACCCTGATTCTCTTTGCGTTTGAAATGGCATTTATCCTTTCTTCGGCTATTTTTCTGGATGCAACTTCAGTCGGCACATTTTCTTTTTTGGAAATATCAATTATCTGCTTCAGAATATCATAAATTCCCGATGCTTGTTTCAGTGCTCTTTCTCTGTTATATCCTTCAAGCTCATTGTAAACGTTTATAAGCCCTCCTGCATTTATTACATAATCAGGAGCATACAATATACCTTTGTCCTTAAGCATTTTGCCATGTTTTTCCTCATTACCAAGCTGGTTATTGGCAGCACCTGCAACTATTTTAACTTTAAGCTTAGGTATGGTGTCATCATTTATAATTCCGCCGAGAGCTGCAGGAGAAAGCACATCAGCTTGCGTTGAAAAGACTTCTTCACTGGAAATTACTTTTGCTTTAAACTGATCCACGAGATGTTTTAACTTATCCTCATAAATATCATTAACGTACAATACCGCACCTTCATCGAAAAGATATTTACACAGATGTTTTCCTACATTTCCGCCGGCTCCCTGAATGATCACAGATTTACCTTCTAATGAATCGCTTCCGAAAACTTCGTTTATGCAAGCTTTGATCCCTACATAAGTTCCGTATGCAGTTACAGGCGAAGGATCACCGCTTCCGCCCAGCTCAATAGGCACTCCCGTTACATGCCTTGTTTCCATCATAATATATTCCATATCTTTGATACTTGTACCTACATCTTCAGCTGTTATATATCTTCCTGACAGACCTTCTACAAATCTTCCAAATGCCCTGAACAGGCCTTCTGTTTTCTGAGTGCGTGAATCTCCGATTATGACTGCTTTTCCGCCACCAAGGTTAAGTCCGGCAACAGCAGCTTTATAAGTCATTCCTCGGGACAGTCTTAGTACATCTATCAATGCTTCTTCATCACTTGCATAATCCCACATTCTTGTTCCGCCGAGTGCAGGTCCAAGAGTAGTGTTATGAATACCGATTATTGCTTTCAAACCTAATTCTTTATTAGAGCAATAAACAATCTGTTCGTGTCCATATGACTCTATTAAATCAAAATTTGGGAAACTAGTTTTTGCCATAGTAATAATAATTTAGTTTAGTTTTCAGATTAGTTAATTGTTAGTTCAAAATTCCGGAACAAGTCCGGATTTAAAGATTTTCTTATATATATAAAAACATCATCTACTGATATGTGGGTCATGCACTGGGGAACCTGACAACCATAATCATGCCCCAGATACAGGCAGGGGCTGCAGAATTTATCACTTTGAATAAGTACTGCATTCTTGTTGTATGATCCCCATTTAGCCGGATTTGTTGGTCCGTGCAAACCCATTGTCCTTGTACCTACACATGAAGCAATGTGAAGCATTCCTGTATTACTGCAGACAATAAGCTCCGCTTTCTGAACCATAGCAACCACATTATCGAGCGGAAACTGTCCCGCAGTATTAATCACATTTTTTCCGATCCCTTTTTCTATTTCAGAGCATCTCTCTTCTTCATGCTTAGCACCTGTAATCAGGATCCTGATATCATCATTAAAATCTACAAGCCTTTTTCCAAGATCTATATAATTCTTTACTTCCCATTCTCTCGGTTTTCCGTTTTCACCGCACCCCGGATGAAGGCAGATTACAATTTTTCCCTGAAGTCCGTTTTTCAACCAGAAGTCATTAGCAAAATTATAATCTTCTTTATTCAAAAAATATTCTAATTTTTTATCCTCATCTGAAATATTTATACCCAGAGGCACGAGCAGATCCAGAAAATTTTCAAGCTCATGCTTGTTCCTTAAGTGAGGGACAACACTGTCATAGCCAAAATGCTTATGCTGACCTTCGGTTTTAAATCCAATTGTATAATCAGCTCTTACAAGCATCGTCATAATAGCATTTATCCTCTCCCATTGACCGACATCTATGACCAGTTCGTATTTTTCTTTACGCAATTCCGAAATAAATCTAAAAAATAAAAACGGATTTCTCAAAAAAGAATGAACGTTACAATCAATTATCTTATCAACGTACGGAATCTTTTTTATAACGGAGTAATTTATCTGAGAACAAATAAATGTAAATTCTGCATTTGGAAAGGATTTCTTTAGCGTTCTTAGTGTCGGTATCAAAAGGATTGAATCGCCGATTGCTGCAAGCTTTATAATGAGAATCTTTTTTATATTCTCAATAGGAAGCCGCTTTTTCCTTTTAGTAAGAATTGATAATAGAATTATTACAGGGATCCCAACATATTTATCAAAAACCCGGAAGATCGCTCTTCGCTTCATAGATACTTATACTGAAGAATAAATTTATTTCTAATATACTTAGAAATGAATATATTATCAATAATAAGATTTTAATTAAATTGCATCCTGATTATATAAAGCTGATAGAACTTTCTATCAAAGCAAAAAAATTTTCCTATTCACCATACTCAAATTTTTCCGTTGGAGCAGCATTGCTCACATCCAATAAGAATATCTATACCGGAACAAATGTAGAGAGCGCTTCATACTCTTTGAGCATCTGCGCTGAACGCGTGGCTTATACAAAAGCTGTTTCGGAAGGTGAAATGAAATTCATTGCAATAGCCATCTCGGCAAGTAAAAATGATTATATCTATCCTTGCGGTGCCTGCAGGCAATTCATGTATGAATTCGGAGAGAACTTAGATGTTATAATTATTAAAACTAAAAAAGATTTTATTATAAAAAAACTTTCCGATCTGCTTCCGGGTGCATTCGATAAAAGATCCTTAAAGTAAATCACATTAAATTTTATGAATGAGAACTTACAAATAAGAACATATTTAAAAACCGGCCACATAGAAGTAATATGCGGAAGTATGTTTTCCGGGAAAACGGAAGAACTGATCCGAAGAATACGAAGGGCAGAAATTGCCAGACAGAGAGTAAAGGTTTTTAAGCCAAAAATCGACAACCGTTACAGTGAATTTGAAATTGTTTCCCACAATGATCAGTCTTATCCTTCCATTGTAGTGGAAAATGCAGATGAAATTTCTGAGAAAAGTTTTGATGTTGAAGTTATTGGAATTGATGAAGCACAATTCTTTGATAATAATCTTGTAGGGATCTGCCAGAATTTGGCTGATTCAGGAAAAAGAGTAATTGTAGCAGGACTTGATCAGGATTACAGAGCGCTGCCTTTTGAACCTATGCCTCAGCTTTTATCTATTGCGGAATATATTTCAAAAACTCTTGCAGTCTGTGTAATTTGCGGGGCGCCAGCCAACAGGACTCAGAGAAATACGGAAAGCAGCGATCAGATACTTGTAGGCGCAAAAAACCACTATGAAGCAAGGTGCAGGCTTCATCACGTAATTCATTCTGAATCATTCAAAGCTATAAGTTAAATTTTATTAACTCATAAATAATTTATGCTAAAAAAATATTCAGGTTTACTTCTGTTTGCTTTTTCAATTCTGACATTATTCAGCTCTTGCGGAAAAAAAGAGATACAAACCTCACAAAAAGAAAATTCAATCCCTCTGAAAGTCGGTTTGGTTTTTGATATCGGAGGAAGGGGAGATAAATCCTTCAATGATGCAGCTTACAAAGGACTCGAAACTGCAAAAAACAAACTTGGAATAGAGTTTGAAGCAATTGATCCGGGTGACGGAGCAGACCGGGAATCATCTCTGAGAAAGCTTGCAAGCAGAAAAGATATAGGTCTTATTTTCGGAGTAGGATTTATATTTACCGATGATATCAATAACATAGCAAAAGAATTTCCAGACAAAAAATTTGCGTGTATAGATTATTCCGTTGATCCTTCAAAATCAATCCTTAGCAATATTGAAGCTATAGAATTCAAAGAAGAAGAAGGCTCTTTTCTTGTAGGCGCACTTGCAGCATTGACTACTAAAACAAATAAAGTAGGTTTTATAGGGGGTATGGAATCATCATTGATTAAAAAATTTGAGACCGGATATAAGCAGGGAGTAAAGTATGCAAATCCGGATTGTCAGGTTTTATCGGCTTATGTCAGTGTCACACCGGAAGGTTTTAAAAATCCCGGTAAAGCAAAAGAGATTGCCTTAAGCCAGTTTTCGGGAGGAGCGGACATAATTTATCATGCATCAGGATTATCCGGACTTGGATTGTTTGAAGCTACACGAGAAAAAAATAAATTGGCGATCGGAGTTGATATGGATCAGCAGAAAGAAGCACCCGGATTTGTCCTGTCAAGTATGGTAAAGCAGGTAGATGAAGCAGTTTTTCTGACCATCAAGGATTTCAAGGAAAATAAATTTACCGGCGGAATAAATACATTCGGCATCAAGGATAACGGTGTTGGTTTTGTATATGATGATAACAATAAAAATCTGATCAGCCCGGAAGTAAAAGGAAAACTTGATGCTGTCAGAGACAAATTAATATCAGGTGAGATAAAAGTTGCTACACAATAAATAAATTTCATCTATTTCATATTTGTTTAACTTTCTGTACATAAATTCTAAATAAAAAGTAAAACTGAATTTGTAATTACTTGCTTCTTTAGAATTAATATTAACAAATTATTATCATCAGTATTTTATAAAGAAACTGCAAAGTCAAATTTACATGACTTTGCAGTTTTTTTATTAACTGAATTTATTTTAGCTTAATTCCTTGAGTTTCTTTTGCCGGATCAGCAGGATATTTTCGAATAAAACGGAATAGCTATTGAATTGTGATTCTAATGTTCAGACCACCCTCTTTGGAAGTTCGCGGCACTGTCGTTACAGTTGAACCTGTGGGCTCAGTATTTATGTATCTGTAGAAAAGCTGCATTGAAACTTTTGAGCTGAGTGAATATTGGATTGAGGGATTTATGGTTGTAACCGTAGATCCGTTTCCTGAAATCTGATTTCCCGTACCGCTTAATCCATATTCATAGTTCGACGGTTCATTTGTTAACTTGGACAAAGTCAGTGCAAATGAAATATCGTTGGACAATGAAAGTCCGAATAAAGGAAGATTGAATCCTGATTTGGAAAAGTTGGCATTTAAGCTCCATTCATTGGTGCTTAAAGTCTGTATATTGGCTCCAATGGGATTTAAGTTATAACTTACTCCTGTATTTATCCGGAAAGTCGAAGTTAAATTCCCTCCCAGCACTTCTTTAAAATTAAAGTTTAAGCCAATCAAAGGACTGAAGGCCTGTGTGACAGACTGTGAATTTGGAATATCTAGTGCGTTTATGTCTATAAGTTTGCTTTCAGTATATTCAGACACGAAGCTGTTATCAAGTGTAACGGAATTTGCAAACTGAGCAAATAATGGAAATTTTTCCAAACCTGAAAATGTCAGTGTCCAGTTTGGAAATGGAATTGAGGCAATATCACTTTTAAATGAGCTTGTTAAGTTCTGCCGGTTTTGAGCCGGATTATTCGGATCAAACGAATAACTGAATTGTTCAATATCGCCGGCAAAGAACATTGTATTACCGGAACCGATAGAACTGGTCTTACTTGTAGGATTTCCGATCGATCCGGTAGAATTGGAAGAATAGATAAGATTATTAGTAAATCCCCATCGTGTTTTGAAAGACAAAGACATTGTTATTGCTTCAGGTAAAATTGGATTAATTGTCGTTGTAAAAGCAAGATCATTTGTCTGTCTGTATGCATCTGCAATTTGTGTAAGATCAGGAGCCCTCTCCCCGGGATACAAACTGAAACCCATTTGATAAAGTCTCGATGGTCCGTATTCCTCATTAGTAGTTGGATAGAACCAGAAGTTTCCGAATCCCGGATTTCCAAGTACTCCGCCGTTTGATACTGAATTATTCTGGGAATATGTAACACTGATGTCACCGGGTAAAAATGTCTTAAATATTTTTAATATATCCGATATGCTTTGTTTATTTCCTTCCGTTGAGTCTTTTGCAACTCCGTTTGCTCTGAGTTTACTTTCACCGTCACCTCCGAAAATAGAAAATACTTCCCTGAGTTTAAATGTTGCCGAACTTACTATTGTATTATCAACATTGGTAGCATAGCCGACATTAATATTCTGATTTGGATTTACCCATCCGTATCTAACATTATAACTCCCTGTCACAGTAAGAAATCTGTCAATGTATGGAAAATTAAACCTGGGATTGACAGTAACCTGCTGTACATAATCAAGATCTTTTCCGAAATTAACGACTCCGTTATTAAAAAAAATATCATTGAATATCTCATCATCTGGTCTCTGATTTAAACTTGTATCTGTTTCTAAAGGAGTAAGATCACTTCCTGCTCTGAAATCATAATTACCATTTATATCAACAATCCAGTTCTCGATGAATTTCCAGTCAAAACTGAAACCCCTTCTTGCTTTAAAATCTCTGGATGTAAAATCAGCAGTATTCAGCTTTCTTTGTTTGGATTCAAATCTTGATCTGTTAAAAGTCGTATTGGCATTAAAATTTTGTGAGAAAAGCGGAGCCAGCGGAATGAACGGGAAAAAGAAATATAATTTACCTCCGGCATATTTTTCTCCAAATGGTAAAAGATTTCCGATATTTATATTTATTTTATCACTTAATCCAAAGTCAGTGCCGAAAGAAACTCCTCCGTCATACCTGAAATCGTCTTTGTTCTCATATGTCAGATCTCTTGAATATCCAAAATCAGTATTAAAATTAAACCTGAGCTGATTAAAAATATTTTTTACTAAGAAATTATTACTAGGCAGTCCAAACTGTAAATTGTTTATCGAGAGACTGTTTCTGATTACAAGAGTCTGAGCTTCAGTTGTAAGATTATTTCTTGCCAGTGATGCCTCTTCCTCATTTCCGGTTAATGCGAGAATTCTATCATATCTTTCTTCAGCTGCACTCTCCATTAAAATATCTGTTCCCGGATAATACTCAGGATTTATCATACTTTCAGAATGCCTGAATGTGATCGGAAGAGTAATAAAGTTACTCCATTCTTCAGAAATAACAGAAGCCATAAAATTATTAATAAGTTTGTTGGCATTAAGTGTAGTGCTGAAATCCCAGGCAGTTACAGAATTTCTTGTACCCATTCTTCCATCAAGACCGTGAAAGAAGGGATCGGTCTTTGAAATTGTAAAGTTAACATTTATCAGGTCTGCCAGTTCGATATTTGCATTGGCTGTCAGAGCAAATCCATTATCATCAATTACGTTTACAAGCCGGAGCTCATTAAACCAGACACTGCCGGATATGGATGCATTTAAAGCGCTTCGGTTCTTTTCAACACCAAGAATGATCTCTTTGATTGTTTGAAGATCAGGGTTACCAAAAACTTTATAAGTAGCTCCGGGCGGTCCATTAATGGAATCGATTTCCACTGCAATGCTTGGATTATCCCTGCCTATTTTAATTTGTGTAAGATCACCGAAATTAATTGTGACATCATTCAGTTCATTCCAGGGCTGACCGGGTCTTACGTCAGGATGTATAGGCGCTCTGTATTCATAATAATTATTAGAATCATTTCCAAACCGGACTATCATTGTTGCATCATAAATATTTTCATTTGTATAATTAAAAGAAGGATCTCCGTTTACAAATAGCTTCATTGATCTGTAATTGAAAAGATCCAGCGGAGCATTGTTGAAATCTTTTCTTGCGATCTTTCTGACTCCGCTTGTAAGGTCAAAAACTTCCAAAGACAGCGACTGCTCATTCGATAAAGTATTAACATTGTTCTGACCTCTTATTGTCTGCCTCAATCCGTTTCCTGCAATCGGGCTGAGATAAGTCTGAGGATTCTCTTCAATACTGACGGCAGTGATATTATATGTTGTATCCGTTTTATTTTGCTTTACCCATTGATTACCGGTGAGACTGATATCATAAAACTCCAGACTGACAGGTTCATCTACTCCGGTTATCCACATTCTTGCAAACTGAATATTTGTGAATACTGCATTTCCGTAGGATTTTTTATACTCTGACAGCGGTACCTTGTACTGATACCATCCGTTATTTCCCTTACCTACAATATAAGGATTATTCTCTGTGTTAAGACTTATTTCAAACTGAAAGTAATCATTTCCGTTTAAGACATTACTTGTCTTATTCAGATCTTCAGTATCCGGTCTTCTTCCTCCTTCAAAATTAAGATTATTCTGAGTACCATTTATCTTTGAATAGTCAACCTGGCCTGTCGAAGTATTATTATCAAGTGCAGGGTCAATGAATTCTTCCCCTGGAGGCGGATCAGCCCCTTCGTTTAAATCCCGGTAAATTTGTCTTTCATCGTCGTCTAATTTATAGTCTATACCTATGTCATCCTGCAATCTTAATTCACCGTTGCCCAGAGAATCTTCCGTATCAAGTCTTCCGTTCGGTATTGCATCCTGACTAATATTTCCTAGATCTATGACTAATGTACCGTTTGCACCTACACCGGTTAAACTGTCTATCTTTAAACTGAATTCAATAAAATTAATGTTTTCATTTACAAGATTATTACTCGTTGTGTTCAGGTATTTCATCACACCGTTCCATGTAGTTTTTTTATCACTAATAGTATCTCCATATTTACCGTTATAATTATATGTTCCTCTTTTAGATGGTATGTAAGTCATATAAAACGGAGTGACTGTATTCTGACTTGTCTGAACATCCTTGTTAGGATATATGTCAGTCAGGATAGCGCTGTTCGCAATATTATACCAGTTTAATTTACCTCTTTTGGATTGTTTTAAAATAATACTGTCCTGAGGTCCAATATAGCTTGACAGTGGAACCGATGCCATTGTCCAGGTATTATAAGTTCCGCCCAAAGCTATTATCTTCTTGACTCCTTCCATATCATCTATATATGCAACTGCTTCATTGTTATCTATCGGGATCACGCTTTTATTGGTATTCGGATCAGGATTTATTGTAGCGATCTCACCTCTGAGCGTAATCGTTGAAGGCGCTTTGGTATTATATCCCGGAAGAAGATTTACAAGATTGGTAAGAAGTCTTGAACCGAATTGTGTGGTAAAATTCAATCCGAACATTGTATTATTTGTAGGCTCTTCCCCTATCCTTACTTTATCATTGAGTGTTTCCTGCTTTAAATTTACAACTGTAAAACCGAATGAACTCTTATCTGAGATCTTGTAATCTCCTTTCAGACCCAAAAAAGTTTTTGATGCAAGAGTAAACAGATCATTAGTCTCATAAGATACTTTCAGATCTTTCGATAATAATGCCGCAGCATTCCGTATCACTACGGTACCGGTAGAATAATCAACCGTATAATCCGTATTCAGATTTAATATCTGTTCCCCTATTTTTACAACTACACTGCCTGCGACTACGTTAAATCCCAGGTTAAGTGTATTACTGATTGATGCTTCACCCCTTGCTTTTCCGGTAAAAGCATAATTGTTTGCATTCGGTACAAGTTTCGAATTGTCTTTCAGCTGAGTATAGATCTGCGGATACCAGTAGGATGAATCAATAGTAATTCCGTTTATTGTGTCTTTTAAATTATTTAAAAAAGGCTTTAGAGTCGGAAATATAATATATCCATTTTCCACATCAATTGTTGTCCCGGGAAGCCAGTCAAATTTCGTATCAGGCGGTCCTGACCTTCCGTCTGTATACTTATCAAGTCCCATAATAGTAATAATATATTTATTAATATCAGGTATTGGAAATGTCGGGTTGTAAATTCCCTGACTCAGGAATTTAATGTCAAAGTTAAAACCTTCTCTTACAACTCTTGAGACCGGAAGCCGGTAAATATTTTTCATTTTTAACTCCCACGCTAGTGTATTATCCGGTATAAGCGTCTGAACTTTGATCATTTTCAGGACAAGGGTGTCCGTAGATTTTACATTCGTATCAGTACTTATGGTACCGAATTGTTCTCCGGTACTTGTTCTTTTGTATGCTACACCTGCAAAATAATTATCAGGCAAACTTATTTTTAATGTTACAAATCCTGCATATTTATTAAGCGAGTATTCACTGGGACTTAGTTTTCTTACCAGACCGAATATACTGGTTCCCTGAATTGTGGTAGGGTTTTTAAGTGAATCGTTGTATTTTCCGCTGGATGGAATAGGTCCAAGATCAACATGCATTCCTGCTCTTCTGTAACCTGTTGTGGTAACATCAGTTTGCACCCATACTTCGAAAGATTGTTCATCGACACTAAGCTGGTTTGTGGTTTGCGAAATATTCGTGCTGTTAAAGAAATCCAAAAAACTTGACTTGTAAATCGTATCAAGGAAATAATGGTTGTCAGAGTAATCATAAACTTTAAGAGAAAATTCCTGTTCCTGTGCTCCTCCACTGTAATCTTTTACTTCAGTCTTGCTTTTTTTCTGGGAAACCACAGCTGATAAAGACAGAGCACCTAACTGGAAATCACCTATTACTCCAAACAATGCCTGAGAAGAACCTATTAAGCCCGAATTTGTAGAAAGCGATACATTTCCTCCTTCAATTCTTTTTATAACTTCGTCTGCGTAACCTTCATATTTTATTTTTAACTGATTTTCAAAATCAAATAGTCTTTGCGTGTTATAATCTGCATCAATGAACAATTTATCCCCAACTGTACCTTTAGCTGTCAGCTGCACTTCCTGTTTAAAATTTATGCTGTTATTTGAATTACTCAAACCTGATATGATTGTCTGATCACTTGTTGAATTCTGATACGATGCAGTAATGTCAACTGCTCCGTTTATTTTAAGACTGAGTGTTGGTGGTCCGAAAATACTCTCTGAAGTAAAAGGCAGCGGGATAGTAATATCCGTAAACTTCTCAAATAGCTTGGTGATATCATCTTTATTACTTCCCTGAAACTTTTGCCCGACAATATCTTCGAATATTTTTTTATTGTTAATAGCCGAGCGCTCTGCCAGATATACATTCAGCGGAATAACTAAAGGTGCTCTTATATTATAATCATCAAACTTCTCACTGATAACCGCATTACCGGAAGAATCAAAACTTATTTCCTGCTTTATATTTGAAGAATTACCAAGTAAGAAAGGAGAAGTTTTATTTGAAAGTGATGTTCCGTAAAGATATTCTGGTACATATTTGAAGTATTTTATTCTTGCCGTAGAATCTACAGGAAGTAATCTTGTTGAATCAATTGCAGCTAAAGAATCACCTAAAGAAACGCTTGATGTATCGAATGGATTTGTTTTAACATAATTAGAATTAGTATTAGTCCTGTCTCTTCTGCCTTGAGAAAAAGAAACATTGCTAATAATAGAAATTATTATTATTATTATTAAAAATGAAAAAGACTGAAACGTAGAATTATTTTTGATTGAAAGAAACTGCAACTACTTGTTTTTGTTTACAAAAATGTAATATTTCTTCTTATAAGCCGATTATTTAATTAATAAAAAAAACTTCTAAATCTATTTGATTATTTCTTACCGATTTTAACTCTCTTTTTAACTTTTGTTTTCTTTTTATATTCAATTATAATTATTAAAAAATTAACATTCAATGTTCATTATTAAAATCCCCTTTTTTTATCTCATTGCCCTTTTTCTGTTATTTATACCTATCAAAGTCTTTTCGCAGTTTGATCCTCATCCTGAACTGGACTGGTTTACTATAGAGACTAAAAATTTTTACGTGCATTATCACAGCGGTACAGAGCGCACAGCTTCAACTATTGCAAAGATCGCTGAAGAAGTTTATGGACCTATTACTTCTCTTTATGAATATAAACCCAACGAGAAAGTCCATTTTATAGTAAATGACGTTTCTGATGTTGCCAATGGTGCTACGGATTATTTCGGGAACAGAATAGAAATTTTTGCATCTGCTCTGGATTATGACCTGAGAGGAACGCATAACTGGCTTCGTAATGTAGTCACACATGAATTTACACATGCCATACAGGTGCAGGCTGCGATGAAGTACGGAAGAAAACTTCCTGCATTTTATCTTCAGTGGCTCGGATACGAAAATGAAATAAGACCTGATGTGTTATACGGATATCCGAATATTATAGTATCTTACCCCCTGTCAGGAGTAGGAGTGCCTGCCTGGTTTGCTGAAGGTACTGCTCAGTATCAAAGGCAGCAATTATCTTATGAATACTGGGATTCACACAGGGACATGATACTCAGAAGCTATATAGAAGACGGTAATCTTCTCACATGGGGCGAAATGGGTCAGTTCTCTTCCATTACAAGTTTGAAAGCTGAATCCATATACAATCTCGGATTTGCTTTAACCAGGTACATTGCAGATAAGTACGGAGAAGACAAATTAAGGAAAATTACAATTCATCTCGGAGATTTTACAAACTTCAGCATGGATGCTGCAGTAAAAAAGACACTGGGTATTGACGGGACTCAGTTATATAATGAGTGGAAAGCGTATTTAAAGAAAGACTATGACGTAAGGCTTGCGGAAGTTAAGAAAAGTAAAATTGACGGTGAAATAATAGAAAAGACGGGATTTGCCAATTATTTTCCTCAATACTCTCCCGACGGGAAAAAAGTAGCATATCTATCGAATCAGAATTTTGACTATGGAACGACGGGATTGTTTCTCTATGACATTGAGAAGAAAAAATCTGAATTGATATCTCAGCCCGTTTCAACTAATTATTTCTGGTCTCCGGACGGGAAAAAAATAATTTATGCAAAAAGGAATTCTCCTCCTACAATTCATCATTCGACAGTTTATGATCTATATGAATATGATCTGAAAACAAAAGATGAAAAAAGGCTTACAGAAAATTTAAGAGCTTACTCACCGTCTTATTCGCCTGACGGAAAGTTAATTTGCTTTGTAGTAAATAAAGACGGAACGTTAAATCTTGAGATTGCTGATGCTGACGGAACTAACAATGATCCTCTTACTGCTTTTAATGACGGAGAACAAATTTACAGTCCGAGATTTTCTCCGGATGGGAAAAAAATCATATTTGATTTTGCAATCAAAGAGTCAAGAAAATTAGCGGAAATAGATATTAAAACAGGAGAGATAGAATATGTTCTGGATGAAAAAGGAGTTGATTTCAGGAATGCTGTTTTCTCTAAAGACGGAAAGAAAATTTATTTCGCATCAAATAAAACCGGAATATTTAATATTTATTCTCTGGAAAGAGAAACAAAAAATATTAAGCAGATAACTAATGTTCTTGGCGGCGCTTTTATGCCAACTATTGATACAAGCGGCAACATAATATATTCAACATATCAGTCCACCGGATACAAAATTGCATTATTAAAGGATTTCAAAGAGTATGTACCCTCCGAGCTCGGGTCATATAAACAGCCTGAAATTCTAATCACTAAGTATGCAGCTATTGATTCGTTAAAAGCAGGCAGTCAGTATGACTGGATAAAGCTAAAGAATTTTGATGATAAAGACATTACTAAATTTGAAAAGAAACCATATAAAAGTAAGTTTACTTCTTTGTCATTTGTACCTGTCATAAGATTCGATACTTATAAAAGGCAGAATCAATTCAGCTTTTTTGAAGCGATCAAACCCGGTGTATATTTTTTCTCGAATGAAGTCTTGAACAGGTTTTCCATATTCGGAGGTGCTAATATAAACATTGAAGGTGAAAGAGATATATTTCTTCAGTTTGAATACAATAACGGTTTCCCGTTCTTTAAGGATTTTTTCACAAAGCAACTGAAGTTTGAACCTAAATTTACTCTCGACGGATATAACACAACCAGAAATTCAAATGTCAACATTCCTTTCCCTACTGATACTGTAACCGACGGGATCTCATACAATCTGTTATCCTTTGATTTCGGAATGGCTTTTAATATAATTAACTATAATCATATTGTAAAATTCGGCTGGACTCTATCAAAATATGATTACAATCTTGATGCTTTTTCCATTCCTGTAACGGGCATTTCGATCCGTTCCACTAATGAAACATATTTTAAAGCATCTGACTTCTCTTTGTCCTATAATTATGAAGCAACTTATCCAAGCAAGAATTCTGACATTAATCCTATCGGAAGAAAATTCAATATCAGATATGATTATGAAATAAGTGATATTAATCCTTCTATTGAAGTAAATGATAACGGGACAGTAACAACCAATTACGAAAGAAACAATCTTAACAAATTGTACGGTGAACTTTCACAGTCTATAGGACTTTTTAATAACAAACACTCACTCACATTAAAACTTACAGGAGCAACAATATTCGGCCCTCCTGTAGAAAGTTTTTATGATTTCTATGCAACCGGACTTCCGGGAATGAAAGGCTATCCTTTCTATTCACTTGGAGGAGGAAGAGTAGCAGTTGCAAATCTTACTTACCGCTTGCCTTTATTTACACATATTGATACCAGATTGTCACCGCTTTATCTGGACAAACTGTATTTCTCGCTTTACGGGGATTATGGTAATGCATGGGACGGAGGAGACGTTAAATTAGACCAGTTCAAATCAGACATAGGAGCTCAGTTAAGATTACAGGCTTTTTCATTTTATGTATTTCCGACCAGCATATTTTTTGATGCGGCATACGGTTTCAATGAATTCAATCAGGTATATAATGATCAGTTGTTAACCTACGGTAAGCAATGGAATTTTTATTTCGGTATGCTCTTTGGATTTGATTTATGATTGAAAGAGTTTTTAATAATAGCTATTTTACAAATTACAAATTACAAATTACAAATTACAAATTACAAATTACAAATTACAA
>CAZLOL010000026.1:0-25333 GCA_964561045.1 uncultured Ignavibacteriaceae bacterium
AAAAATCATACCCAATTTTCAATTCTCAAACCTTTAACACGTTGAAATTCGTTGGCTAATGTTAATTCTCTGGATATCGCTTGAGAAGTAATCAATAAGTCCATTGCACCAATAGGAAAACCGGTTCTTTCAAGTTCTGCTCTTATCGTTCCGTATATGAATGAATCTTTTTCATCGAAACTTAAAATTTCAAAGGGAAGCAAAAAAGTATTTAATGCGGATTGGTTTTGTTCTTTTTTAGAGCTTTTATTGACACCGAAATATAATTCTGCTGTAGTGACTGATGAGATACTAATATCTGTAATATCTACTTCTTTCAGTTTCAAGGCAACTGATTCGGGTTTATTCTATTTTAAATAAATGCAAATGTTAGTATCAAGTAAATATTTCATTTATAAGTCTTTTCTCTTATCAAACTCCGGTTGAGTTCTTTCATTAAGAAAATCATTACTGAAATTATATAAATTTTTAAACCATGTATCTAATGAAATATTCTTGGGAAATATCACCAATGAATTTCCAACTTTTTTAATATATAATTCATTTTCATCGAATATATATTTTTCCGGAAGTTCTATTGATTGCTTATCGCCTTTATGATTTATTTTTATGGAATCCATATTTTACTCCTTATAGTAACAAAATAGTAATTGAAATTTAGCATAAAAACTTAAAAAATATAATTATTCAATTTATTACAAATGGTTGTGAGAATTAAATCGACAAGTTAGACAAAATGTGATTATATGTAACTATTATTGCCAAATATTTTTTTCCCCTCAAAATACGTTTCACAAACCTTCGCATTTTTAATTTCATCACCGGTCATTTCAAACAGATCATCTTCCAGTACAATTATATCAGCGGCTTTTCCGGCTTCAAGACTGCCACTTTCCTTTTCATCGTAAGTTGCATAAGCATTATTTTTTGTATATGCTTCCAGACAATCATTTAATGAAATATTGTTTTCGTTTATAAATCCATTTTCGAAGCCCTGAACTTTTCTTGTCATTGCATAACATATCGTTTCGAACGGACTCTCACTTACAATAGGAAAATCAGTTCCAAAGCAGACCTTCGCTCCGATGTCGAAAAGTTTTTTATAATTGTGCTCAGTACTGTAATCATCAAGAATCTCTGAAGCTGTCTTGGCATCACTGAATAAATGAGAAGGCTGTACCGAAGCGATCACCTCAAGATCTTTGAATCTGATGAAATCATTTTCTCTGATATGCTGTGCATGTTCTATTCGGAATCTTCTGTCTCTGTATCCGTACTTCAAGATAAGTTCTTCATTGAGGTCAAGAAGTTCAGTCACTGCTTTGTCACCAATGGCATGCACAGACATCTGCAGCCCGGCTTTATCTATTTCAAAAGCCATCTTTTCAAATTCGCCGGAATTTACAAATTCAGTTTTAATTCCATTAAAATCGGTATTCTTATAATTCGAATGCATCAGTGCTGTCATGCTGGAAAGTGATCCGTCATAAAATGCTTTCAGAGACTGAAATTTAATTTTACCGGACAGTTTAGAAAATTCCTCCCGGTATTTTTTAAAATTATGAAATTCCCGAAACGGAAGTCGGGCATCGATTCTCAGGTTTAACTTGTTTTGTCTGATCAATTCCTTATAAACTTCCAGATCCTCGGTCAATGTAATATCCGAAATGGAAGTAATGCCCTGAGAATGCAGCTTTTTCATCTGCTCTGTCACTACTGAAGTTCTTTCATTCAGTGAAGCTGCAGGAATTTTATCCATTACAAATTCACGCGCTCTTTCCTTTAACTCTCCGGTAAAATTACCGACTGAATCTTTTACAATTTCATCTGATGTAAAACTTTCCGAAGCATTCATGATACCTGATACCTCAAGTGCTTTTGAATTAGCAAATGCTGAATGACAATCAAACCTTGATATTATTACAGGTACATCCGAACATATATTATCAAGAAAATTTTTATCGGGGTTAATTTCCTCCAGAAAATTAGCTTCAGAAAAAAATCCACCGATTATCCAATTTGTTCCGCTCGTTTTCAGGTATTCTTTTATTGTAATCGTGAAATCATTTTTTGTCCTGGCGCTTCTTAGATCCAGCTTTGAATTTTCAAATGATCCTTCTATAAAATGAATGTGTCCGTCTGTAAATGCAGGCAGAACGAGCTTTTCTTTAAGATCAATGATCTCATCATAGTTTTTTCTCAGATCAGTTATCTGTGCTTTTGTTCCGGTAAAAGTAATTTTTCCCGTTTCTGAATCAAACCCTATGGAATCGAAAAAGGTATCTTTTCTTGTCCAGACCTTTGCATTTGTAAAAAGTGTTTTCATTTTTAATTAAATATATTTTTAGCAATATTCAAGAAATAACTGAATATTTAAATTTGTAATTTTGAATAAATTATTTTTTCTAAATCAAACAAAAAATGAAAAATGAAAAACGCGATCAACTGGTTTGCCATTCCCGCTGCTGATTTTAACAGAGCAGTTAAGTTTTACAATGCTGTATTTGATTTTAATTTACAGGTAACTCAAATGGGAGGTTCAGATATTGCATTCTTTCCTATAGAAGACGGAGGCATCGGAGGACACATCTCAAAGAGTGAAACATTCAAACCTTCAGAGAACGGACCTTTACTTTATCTGAACGGAGGAGATGATCTGCAGAAAATACTTGACAGAGTGGAATCTGCGGGTGGAAAAATTACTTACCCTAAAACACAGATCACACCTGAAATAGGATTCATGGGAATTATAATAGATTCAGAAGGAAACAGGGTAGGATTACATTCACCGGAATAATTCCTTTGAAACCACTAAGCCTGAAAGACACGTGTAAAAGATTTTTATTATTTAATACTTTGTGTCTTTGTATTTTCAATGTCTTAAATCTTTAATTATTCAGGTAATTTTTATTTTACTAGAAGCATTTTCTTTGTAGCCGAGAAACTGTTTGATTCAAGTTTATAAAAATAAATTCCGGTGGTTAGGTTAGATGCATCAAAATTATATTTGTAAGTTCCGGGATTCAGTTTTGTACTGACTAAAGACGATATCTCTTTGCCGAGTTCATTATAAATTTTTAATGTAACAAATCCCAATTCCGAAATTCTAAACTCTAAATTCGTGACCGGATTGAAAGGATTTGGATAATTCTGTTTAAGCTCAAACCCACTTGCAACAGAATTTGAGATCTGATTAATGCCGACTGCCTGTGAATATTTGAAGGTAACGTAATCAACACTGTTTGGACCATCATAACTGTATCCTGTGACATAAACATTATCACCGGCATCAGTAAACAATGCAGCTGCAATATCGCTGCCGTTAGATGAACCGTTATATATCTGAACCCATATTTCTTCCCCTTCTGAATTATACTTTACAGTGGCATAGTTTTCCTTTGTATCAAAATCAAAACTGTATCCTGTAACATATACATCTCCCTTATTGTCGGTTTTTACGGATGATGCGATATCATATTCGTCCAAATCACCGTTGTATTTTGAAATCCACATCTGATTTCCTTCAGGAGAATATTTAATTGTTGCATAGTCTTCTGAGTTTAAATCATCATAACTATATCCGGTAACATAAACATTACCCTGAGCATCAGCAGCTACAGAAGTTGATATATCATAACTATTTGAACTGCCGTTGTATCTTTTAACCCATAAACTATTTCCCTGCGGATCATATTTTACAGTTGCATAATCTTCAGAGGATCCGTTACCTTCGCTGAAACCGGTCACAATAATATTCCCGAATCCGTCTACTGCAATGGCCGAAGTTATGTCATAATCATTGCCGGTGCCGTTATATCTTCGGACCCATTGCTCATCTCCTATCGCGTTATATTTTACCGTAGCAAAATCTTCAGCTGATCCGTTGCCTATGCTGAATCCTGTAATATAGATATTTCCTGAATTGTCCAGTGTCATTGCATTTGCTATATCAATATCATTCATGTCAGGATTGTCATAGGAGTTTATCCATAGTTCTGACCCGGCTGAATTATATTTTATCGTTAAAAAATCTTCACTTGAAATCAAACCGACGCTGTAACCTGTAACAATTACATTTCCAAGCCCGTCAACAGTTATGGCAGAAGCAAGGTCATCATCATTTCCCAATCCATTATATAGCGAGCTCCAAAGCAAATTCCCTGAGGAAGAATATTTGACTGTAATAAAATCTTTAAATGAAGCAAGTCCTGTAGTATATCCGGTGACATAAACATTACCGGAAGCATCAACAGCTATGGCGTTTGCGGCATCATCCTTATTTGAATTATCATCATTAAATCTTACAGCCCATATCTGCTGACCGGATGAATTATACTTAATTGTAGCTATATCTTTGCCCGTAGAACTACCTTTACTGTATCCGGTTACATAAACGTTTCCCTGATTATCTACAGTCATAGATGATACTATATCTGTATCATTTGCAGTACCGTTGTATACAGAGCTCCATTGAGTTGTAACCTGTGAATAATTTATGCCTGTTAAAATAAACAACAGAAACAGAGAAAATGTAATTAAGAGGGGTCTCATTTGTTAAATTCGATATTAAATATTTGGGGAAAATTGAAAATTGTTTTTGCTCTTTAATAAATCTATTTTGAATAAAATCAAAAGATAACAGTATTTACTTTAACAGTTCATATATAAATTTATATCTGAATTCGTAAAGTCTATTTTTATCAGAATTATAACTGACGGAAATAAAGCGGAAATTAATAATTATAAACTATATAAAGATAGTAATTGTCTAAATAATGAAACAGATAAATATTATTCATATTTATCAGTATTAACATACCGCAGCTTTGCTTGTGTTCGAATATTTATCTGATTCACAAGTTGACTTAATTAAAAAAACTTCAACCTCCGTTTTGGAAAATCTACTTATCAGAGTAATCGAAAAATTATTTATCATTTATTTTATCGGTTATTTTCTTATCGATCTTATTTTATTCTTCATCTTTATTCTTACATTTTATTCAGACAAAAAAAAGTATGAAGTGGGAATTGAGCTGGAAGAATTTTTCAGAAAAGTCTCGGTCATAGTACCGGCTTACAATGAAGAAGTGTCGATTGCACAGTGTATTGATATGTTAAGCAAGCTGGATTATCCGGAGTATGAAATAATTATTGTAAATGACGGTTCGAAGGATAATACTCTTCTGAAACTTCTTTCCGTGATTGATTTTAAAATTTCAGAAAAGAAGAATGAAACGTATATAAATACAGCTGAAATAAAATCTGTTTATCATAACAGTGACGGTAAAATAATACTGATCGATAAGAATAACGGAGGCAAAGCAGACTCAATAAACGCCGGAATAAATTATTCGACAGGAGAATACATCTGCACCATAGATGCTGATTCCATACTGGACGAAGGCTCACTTAAAAAAGTAATCATGCCTATGCTAATGGATAAAAGAGTATTTGTAACGGGAGGGCAGATCGCAATTTCGAACGATACAGTTATTAAGAATAATAAAATAGTTAATTTTAAAATGCCCGGGAATATATGGGTTCTTTGGCAGATCACGGAATATATAAAGTCTTTTCTTGTTTCGCGAATAAGTTTAAGTAAACTGAATTCACTTCTGATAATGTCTGGCGCATTTTCCGTTTACAGAAAAACTGACCTTATGAATACGGGAGGATTTTTAACGGCAGGAAATAATCATAAATATTTAAGAAATATATTTAAATCTAAGAAAGAGACTGTCTGCGAAGATATGGAGATTGTAGTAAGACTATGGAGATATTATCACGAAAATAAAATACCCGGCAGGGTTGTATATCTGGCAAAACCTCTGTGCTGGACAGAAGTGCCGGATAATTCAAAAAATCTTTTCAGACAGAGATCAAGATGGCAGTTAGGACTGGCTGAATGCCTTTTCATGCATTCGAAAATGCTTTTCGATCCCAAATATTATTCCACGGGTCTGCTGGCATTTCCTTATTATTTTTTCTTCGAATTGATATCGCCGTTAATAAAAATTACGGCTATTGTTTTTATAATATATGTTTCATTAAGCGGACTCTTAAATATCAGCTGGGTATTGCTTATGGGAATTTTCATTACATTAACTGCGGGACTTATAACAAGCATAACAACGGTAATAGTCGAAAGATGGAGTGAAAAGCAGGCTTTAAGAAACCGTGATGCATTAAGATATAATACACTGACTGACTGGCTTAAATTATTAGCTGTGAGCATAATCGGAGATTTCAGTTATTCATTTTTTAAAATTTCCGCACAGATCAAAGGTCTTATGGATTTTTTAAGACAGAAGAGCGAGTGGAATAAATTTGAAAGGAAGGGGATTCAAAGGGTTGTCACTCCTGCAGCGAAATCAAGTTAGTATTGCATTCAGAAAGTATATGATGCGGTCATTTCCCGTTATTCTCGTATTTATAAGTTTCTTCAGAACCGTATATTGTCAGGAAAGGTCATTGATCAGTATCGAACTAAAAAATCCATTTGAGATAAGCCTTGACAGAAATATGAGAAATAAGAATTTAATTAACTCTGCAACGGATATAGAGGAATCTGATCTTTTGCATTCCATCAAAATCGATATAAAAGGATCACATAATTTTTCACAGTACGGAAATGCTGAATCAGAAAACATTATTGATGTAAATTATAAAACAGGATATCTCAGGGAGATTGAAGAATTTTACAGTACGAATTCATTTTATCAGAGTTTAAAGCTGATAAAAAGATTCAGCGATGTATTTCAGCTAACATTGAACCCGGCAATTGAATATGCGAAGCGGCAGGAAGACGGGCTGCCTGATGTTAACAAATGGTACGATAATACGGGACTGAAAGCTGAATTTGATTTCAATGATTTCAACACACTTTCAATTTTCGGAGCGGGAAGCATCAGCGATACTACCTGGACAGCATACGGATCTTCGCTTCGGTCATTGATAGAACTGGATGAAGTTCAGATAAGAAATTTTTTTATAGCCTCATATGAATACTTCTATTACTGGAATGAGGTTGGACAGGATTTTGTAAATGATAATGTTAATATTACATATAATAATTTCAGTTTGAATGCAGGATATTTTTACGGAGTCGTTGATAAAAATTACATAGAAGATTACACTGCCTTGGCAAAGAATCCAAATACATCGATAAATCTTGAATTGCTTTACTCTCTTTCTGCTGCACCTAACATTAATATAGGCGTACAGTATTATACGAAAAATTTCAAGTATCATTCACCATTATATTATTCACCGCAGGACAGAAAAATTACAGGAGCTACTTCGAGTTTTTACAACATGTTCGGTAAATACTATTTATATCTCGGCTGCGGAGCTGCTGTCGATAACAATGACGTATTTATATGGAACATAGATTCTGAGGCAGGGTATGACAATGATGACATATCAGTTTCCCTTGGTCTTAGCAGATACAATGATCCTTATTATACAAATTACAATACTTTTTTAAATATATTCAAACGGTTCTAAGAAATTTTAAAATTAAGTAATATGCCTACTACAACAGCACAAATGATTTCACCTTCAAAATTTAAATATCTGATAATATTTTTCTTAATGATTATACTTGGATTCACGGTATATAAAATGATGCTGTTCGAAGATACGATCAGGGAAAAAAGAATAATCAAGATCAATGTCGGAGGTGAAAAGAAAAAACTAGTACCGGAAATATCACTTGCCGAATTACAGCGATTGTCTGAAAATGCAAAATTCAGATTTAAAACCGGAGAAAAGTATTTTTCCGTACTTGAAACAAAGATAAAAAACGGAGAAAATATTAAAGAATGGAATAAGCATTTTCTTAAAGGAGTGAACATTGGCGCTGCTCTGCCGGGTAATTATCCGTCGGAATTTTCAGCAACTTACGATATATATCTTGACTGGTTTGAAAAAATTGCGGATATGAATGCAAATACGATCAGGATATATACTGTTCTTCCTCCCGAATTTTATGAGGCGTTTGCGCAATACAATATCAATCACAGCAACAAGCCTCTTTATATACTGCAGGGAGTATGGGCGGATGAAGCTGACAGCAATGACTATTTTGACAAAAACTATATTGAGAAATTTCAGAAGGAAATAAAAGATGTTATTGACGTGATACACGGCAATGCCGTCATACAGGAAAGACCAGGTCATGCATCAGGGACTTATGCACGGAATATTTCAAAATATGTGATAGGAATACTGCTCGGAAGAGAATGGGAACCCGTTACTGTCACTACAACAAATCAAAAAAATAAGAACATACGAAGTTATCAGGGCAACTTTATTTCATTACCTTCCGGTACTCCCATGGAATCCTGGCTTGCGCAGATGATGGATTTTACGGTTCAGTATGAAACTCAGCTTTATGAAGAGCAGCGTCCTGTTTCTTTTGTAAACTGGCTGCCGACAGATCCGATGTATCACAATTCCGAATTCATTGAAAATAGCAAAGTACGGGAATACGACAATGACATTGAAAGCATAGATTTTAAAAAATTTTATATTACAAATCTCTATAAAGCCGGAATATATGCTGCATATCATGCCTATCCATATTATCCGGATTATATTTATCTTGACAACAAATATAAAAATGCAGTTAACAAAGACGGTATAAAAGATAATTATTACGGATATCTTGAAGATCTTAAGGATCACTGTCCTGATATGCCGCTTGTAATAGCTGAATACGGGCTGCCTTCAAGCAGGGGAAACAGTCACGATACCCCGTTTGGTTTAAGTCAGGGCGGACACAGTGAAGAAGATCAGGCAGTAAAAAATAAAATGCTGACTGAGGATATTTTCAATACGGGATGCGGCGGTGCAATATATTTCGAATGGATAGACGAGTGGTTCAAGGTGAACTGGCTCGTACTTGACTTTGAAGTACCTGCATCAAGAAGAAAGCTCTGGCATAACATGGAAAATCCGGAACAGAATTTCGGGATAGAAGCAATCGAACAGAGAACAAAAACTGTTGACGGTTTGGAAAACGACTGGACGGAAAAGGAAAAGATCTCTGATGAAAATAATTATTCATTTTATGCAGGCTCTGATGCTGAATATTACTACATGAAATATAAACTCAGTGATTTTGATTTTAAAAATGAAAACCTTCACATCGCTATAGATACTTATGATAAATTAAAAGGTGATCATAAGCTTCCTTTCCTTAAAGAGAAATTAGACAGAGGTATAGAGTTCCTGATTAATTTTATAAATAAGGACAGCGCTGAGATTTTAGTTGATGAAAAATATTCAGTGTATTCGGATATATATAATGATTATGTACCGGTTTATTCTTCTAAGGAAAACAGTGACGGGAAATTTGTGAGGCAGATTTTATTGTCCAACAGAGATAGAGAATCTCTTCTCGGAGAAAAGACAGGCAGAACAGTTTATGACAGAAGTTCGCTTACATCAGGCAACAGCAGTGAAAGCAGATATTCAAATTCGAACTGGTTCTGGAATGAGAGCGAAAAAGTAATTGAGATAAGGATACCCTGGCATCTGCTGAATGTCAGTGATCCCTCTTCAAAAAACGTTCTAGATGACAAAGAGGGAACCGGAGATATAGAGAGCAGTGAGACTGAAGGATTTCATATATACTCATTTATTACTGATAAGAATGATGAGAAAGTGAAGCAGATACCCGGCAGCGACCCGGATTTTTATAAATGGGATAAATGGAATGTTCCACAGTATTCTACACGTCTGAAAAAAACCTATTTTATGTTTCAAAGTCTGTTTCCTTCATTTGTCTTAAAGGATACTGTGGAAGAAAAAGATATAAAGCAGGAATTTGTGATTGCGAAATGGTATAACAATAAGGAAGGCGCACTGACACTTTCGTTCGATGACGGGACGAAAACGCAGTATGAATATGCAGTTCCTGTTATGGAAAAGTACGGTATCAAAGCAACGTTTGCTCTTGTCACGGAATGGACAAAAGAAATACCGAGTTCATCTGCAGAGAAAGGAAATTTTTCAGTGGAAAAATTCGGATGGAAGCAGGCGAATGAACTTTTAGCCAAAGGTAACGAGATAGCATCACATAATCAGTTTCATATAAAAATGGACACGCTATCTGAAGAAGAGATGATAATGCAGATGAGGGAATCTAGAATTATAGCAGAAAAGAATTTAAATTCTAAAGTTTACACTTTTGTATTTCCATATTCAGCTACAAGAAGCAATATTTTTACCTTACCCGCCAAAGCAGGATATATATTTGCAAGGACAGGAGAAGAAAGCGTCAATCAATCGGATAATGTTAATTTAGAAAAGCTGACTACTCTGGCTATTTACAGCGAAGATGTTCCGAATCTGAGTGAGATCAATAAATATATCAGCGATGCGAAAGGTAAATGGCTGATCCTTAATTATCATAATATTTTTCCGATAGATTCAAAGGAGATGAATCTCTTAAAATATCATAATGTAACTGCAACATATTCCGTGACGCCCGAAACATTTAAGAAACAGGTTCGCCTTATCAGAAACTCTGATTACTGGATCGCTCCTATAAATGTTATCGGAAGATATGTACAGGAAAAAGAATTATCGAAACTGGAGTTTACAAATCATGATAATAAAATTATTTTAAAAGTCAGGAATGATCTGGATACTGCTGTTTATAATATTCCGCTGACAGTAATATTCACAACTGACTGGGAGACAGTAAAAATAGTTAACAGCGCTGAGGACGGTATATACAATCCCAGAAACAATACAATTTTATTAAATCTTTACCCAAATCGCGAAGTAATACTGGAAGATCTGTCGGAAAGAAAAAAAGACACAGAAGAAAATTGAGAAAATACATTATATTAATTTCATTACTTTTACTTGGAGTTCTGGCTTATGCTATTATTCCTTCATTAACAAAATCAGAAAAGAAAGTTGCAGAAAAAAAGGAAACGGCAATCCTTCCAAAAGTACTGTATCTAACAACCGGTTTATCTGAAGGAAACGGCGAAGTGTCGGAAGGTGTTGTTTTGGCTATTCAGAGCTTCAATAAGAAAGGAGCGTATGTATGGCTTGATACCCGGGAAGTTCTGATGCAGCCGGAAATACTTTCTGAGTATTCAGTTATGATACTCCCGACATCCATGGGATATCATGACGGCGACAGAAAATATTCCCTTACATTTCTTTCCGATTACGAAATGAAGAACATTGTAAATTGGGTAAATAACGGCGGAACGCTTATTACGGAAGAAAACATCGGAAGGAATTTTCCGGATGGATCAGACAGGGCGGATAAGAACGGCGAGCTCAATCCTCAGACATGGGAATTATCGGAATTGTTCGGGATTAAAATGAAGGAACGGGATCTGAACGGATTTTCAATAGAGGAAAAAGATGCGAATATCTGGAACGGAAGAATAAAGCAGCCAAATACTGAAGATGAATGGGTGCTGATACCTACAGAGATCATTTCTGACAAAGTGAAAGTTCTTGCTGAATGGGTAAACGGCGATGAAAGATTTCCTGCAATATTAACTAATGAATTCGGAAAAGGAAAAGCCGTGCTGCTTACATCCACATATATACTGCATCCGTCAAATGACGGAGGAGTATCCGGAGTCGAGCAGATAGAAAATTTTTATAATAATGTTCTGAACAACTTCTCTGAAGAAAGCAAAACAAAACCTGAGCTTAATCCCTGGCCGGATGGTAAGTCTTCTGCATTCTGCATTAGTTTTAATTCGGAAGGCGAAACGGCAAACTATAACAGTGTATTAAATTTTTTAAAAAAGGAGAATCTTTCCGCAACGTTTTTTATTGATTCATCCCTGAATGAAGAACAGCTGAAGATATTGGAAGGAGTTAAGAATATCAGTCTGCAGTCTGAGCTTTATTCCAGAAAAGATTACAGTGAATCCGGATATTCAGAAATAGCCGGAGAGATAATTATGAATGAGCAGAAGTTCGGGAAGAGATTCACAAGTTTACGATTTCCTTTTTACAGTCCAAATTACTGGGGTCTTCTCTTTGCAAATGATAAAGGTTACATTTATGATTCCAGCATCGGAGTTGATCATCTTACAAGTTATACCGGATCTGTATTCCCTTATAATATTCCTGTAGCACACGACTCATACTACAAAGCACTGAAGCTTCTTGAGATCTGCCCGGTAAAGAACGATGATATAATATATTTTCAGAGATCAGAAAAGCGGGAAGAATATACGGACGATCTTCAGAGGAATGATGCACAGCTTTTTGAAAAATATCTTCAGGATTTTTATGATTTTGCTGTAGTAAAGAATAACGGATTAATGGTATATGTAGGAAATCCAAAGTATACTGGTTTCAGCGAGATCACTATGCAGCCGCTGAAAAAGCTATGTGATTCATTAAAGACCAGAAATTGCTGGATGACCACACTTGAAGAAGTTGCTGCTTTCAGAAATAAACTTAAAGATCTGTCAGTTAATATATCAGAATCCAAAAATGAAATAATACTGAAAATAAATCTGCCCGAACAAATGATCATTAAGGGACTGTCTTTTAAGTTAAGATCCAAACCTGCCGGTATATCAACTAATAATAAATACGAACTGAAAGAAGTAAATGGAATTTATTATCTTGTAACAAATGTAAAGAATGGTGATGAAATTGTTTTGGATTTATAAGATTCATAAGATTTGTATTGATTGTAATTATTAAAAAAAAATAAGAGCATGAGATATTTATTGATCTTATCTATTATGCTATTTCTTTCTTCCTGCCGGACAACTTCCGATATTTCAAATGAATATATAGAAAACCCATGTCAGGATCCGGAATATTTGAGATTAAAGAAAATGAAAATCTCGGATATGACGGGTGCTGAGTCGGATTATTTAAAGCAAAAAGATAAGGAGTGTAAAGAATTCAATAAAGTAGTTGAACACAAAAAATCAAAGAGTGATCTGGTTTTAATATCGGTGTTAATAGGATTTCTGGCTGTTGCAACAATGTTTTTTTTACTCTTCAGACCACATTAAGAATATATTATGAAAATAATTTTATTGATTTTATTTGCTGCAGGATTTAATTCCTGTGTTGGTTCGAATATCGAACCAAAGCAATACACAGAAAATCCTTGTCAGGATGTATTGTATCAGAAGTTAAAAAAAATCAAAGTAAGTGAGATGGCGGGAAGTGAAAGGGAATATTATATAATGAAGGATAAAGAATGTGAAGAGTTTTCGGATTACAGAAAAGAATTGAAAAAAGATGAGAAACAGGCAACACTAAATCTTATTGCTATATTAAGCGTAGTAGCTCTTATTACAGTTTTAGGATTTTTAATTTCACAGGGATCATGGCATTAGTCCAATATAAATATTCACATAAAACTTAAATTATTCTAATGCCTGAAATAAATTTTAATATATGTCAATATCAGATATTAATATAAAATTTTCCGGAATAAAAAAATCAAGTTACTTTTTTACAGGAGCTGTATTGATCTATCTTTTCTTCTGCTGGCTGATGCTTCGGATTACAATTCAGTATATTCCATACAACACTGATGTCGCGTTTTTAAGGATAAAGCAGGATGTAATTGATGTTCCGTTTTATAAGATTGCATTTTTTACACACGTTTATACAACGATGTTTGTGCTGATCGCCGGACTCACACAATTTTCCGCATATATAAGAAAACAATTCATAGAGCTTCACAGATATTCTGGCTGGGTGTATGCATTTACGGTTTTATTTCTTGCCGGACCATCGGGATTCTATATGGGAATCTATGCAAATGGCGGTGTAATTTCTCAAACAGCTTTTTGTTTACTTGCTTTCCTGTGGATCAGCTTTACAGCCATGGCAATTAAAAGTGCGGTGAGAAAAGATTTCAAATCACACAGGAAATATATGATAAGAAGTTTTGCTTTGACTTTATCTGCTATAACTCTCAGAGCATGGAAATATGTTTTGGTACTTCTATTCGAACCAAGACCTATGGACGTATACCAGCTTGTGGCTTGGCTCGGCTGGATACCGAATTTAATAATAGCGGAAATTATTGTTTACAAACTTCATCATAAACCAAAAACAGAATTATGAAAAGTATATCCATATTTATTTTACTTCTTGTATTTTTATCCTGCAATAAGAACAGTAATGACAAAACTGAAGCTGCAAAGGATACAAAATCATATGAACCGGAATCAAAAGTAAGAGCTGATGAAATTCAGAAGACAGAATCTATTGATGAAAAGAATAAATTGTTCGGATTTTATACCGGGGATTTTGTCGCTGTAAAGTATAATGAGCAGAGTGATTTTACATATAATAATAAAATAACAGTTTCAATTGATTCAATGACAGGAGACATATTATACGGTCACAGCATTGTTGCGGGAAATGAAAGGCCATTCAAGGGTGGTTATGAATTCAGAAACAGATCGTATTCGGCAGCTGTATCAGAGCCGGGTGACGATAAGTACGACGGCAAGTTTACTTTTACGGTTTATCCAGACTCTCAGAAAATTTCAGGAGTATGGAATTCATACAAGGAAGATATTCTGGTTACAAAGCGCGAGTATGATCTTAAGAAGAGAGAGTTTGTCTATGATAAAAATAACAGCATTCCTGACAATAAAGACTGGAGTACTTTATATGAGAAGAATCCGAAATTTCCTGATAAGATAGAACAGATCTCAGGCAAGATTTCAAAAATAAATCCGTCAAATACACTGCTTAAGAAAACCGATATTGATAATTTATATAAAGGCGATCTTGAAGTTATCAGAAATTCAATTTATGCCAGACACGGTTATTCATTTAAAAGCAGAAAGATGAGATACTTTTTTGACAATGAGATAGACTGGTATATGCCTGTTTCGACTGACGTAAGGAACGAGCTTACGGATATTGAAAAGAAAAATATTGAGCTTATTAAAAGATTTGAAGAGCATGCAGAAAATTATTATGATGAATACGGACGCTGATAATTTCATTTTCTATAACATTAAATCAATAATTATGAATAAATTATTTTTATTACCATTAATACTCCTGTTCGTTTTTTTTTCCTGCAAGGAAAGCAAAGTTACACAGGAACAGAGCAAAAAGGATCTGGAATTAAAAGAAAGAGAGCTTACACTTAAACAGAAAGAACTTGAGCTTAAGGAGAGAGAACTTGATAACAAAAATTCGGCAAAGGCGGAAAAGAATTTAAACTCATCCGGAGGAGAAAGCAGTTTCCCGGATATGTCATCAGTAATTCTTGACAGATCCTATCTTGAGAATAAAGATGAATGGGAATTAAGGATCATGAGAAATGAAATTTATGCACGACACGGTTATATATTCAAGCTGCCTGAACTCAGGGAGTATTTTATGAAACAGAGCTGGTATGTGCCAGTAAGCGAGGATGTTACTAATTCACTTACACCTGTAGAAAAGGAAAATATTGAACTGATAAAAAGATATGAAGAGTATATAGGAAGCAGATACAATAAATATTCCAGATGAGTGTAATTGATCATAAATGAGAGCAGATAAGATATTTAACGTATAAACCATTATTATAAAATAACATAAATAACCAATTGAACATAATTGTTGATCTAAAATCATTTACGAAAAGATTTACAGTATTACTATTGTTAATATCAGTATTGATCACTGCATGTGGTAATAATTTTCAGAAAGATACCAACAGTAAAAATGCGGAAAGAAATGCAGGTGACAGTTTATATTTAAAAAAAATTCCTGACAAGCTTATGAAACTTGTAAGATCATATCCTAACCTGATTGATTCTGCAGATGAAAATAATCTTTACTGGAAAGACGGCACGGTCATGATCTATGACGACGGAATCAGTAACAAAACACATGATGAAATGCTGGACAATCCCGATATTGAAGACATGCTTTCGCAGGATTATGTAAAAGGAGATAACTGGGATATGCCGCCTCCGGAAAATTTTGAGCCGGGAAGAATAAGATACGAGCCTTTCTTTTTAAAAATGTACGGAAGCAACTCTTCTGAAGTCAGCAGCAATGTTGTAAGCGTAACATGGGTTGACGGTTCTGAATTAAGCTTCAGCAGAGTTAACGGAGCTTCTGACAGTCTCATAAAAGTTATAGAAGAGTTAAATCAATTGCCTCAGGAATTCAAAAAATATTTAGTGAATCCCGGAGGTACATTTGTCTGGAGAAATATTGCCGGCACTGACAGGCTGAGCAATCATTCATTTGCAACTGCAATAGACATAAACACAAAATATTCAGCTTACTGGAAATGGAATAAGAATCTTACTTATCAGAATCAGATCCCGATTGAGATAGTCGAAATATTCGAGAAGTATGGATTTATATGGGGCGGGAAGTGGTATCACTATGATACAATGCATTTTGAGTTCAGACCTGAATTGCTTTAACTGATTTTTTCAGTATGAATGTTTATATTTTTAGAGGAATGAATTTAACATTTATAAATTCACAGACTATTATTAATTTATACCGGATAAAATTTCAAACATCTGAATAATTTGAAGTTTTGTTTACACCCGAAAAACCTCAGGTAATCCTTACCCCAAAAAACAGATTACATCAATTACTTTAATCTTTTTTCTAAAATGTAAAACTACTGCCATGAAAAAAATAATTCTGTTAATTGTTTTATTGTTATTTGTCATCAGAAGTTCTTCTGCGCAATATACAAATATATTGATCACAAATACGAGTTCACCGAACGAACCGACTATCTGCATCAATCCGAAGAATACAAACCAGATAGTTGCAGGTACTAATCTTAATTTATATTATTTTTCAACAAATGCAGGACTTAACTGGACCAAAAGAACACTGACATCTACATACAGTGTTTGGGGTGATCCGGCAATTACCGTTGATACAGCCGGAAATTTTTATTACGGGCATCTGACGAATCCGTCAGGCGGATATTTCATTGACAGGATCGTAGTGCAGAAATCGACGAACGGCGGTGCTAACTGGAGCAACGGATCTTTTGCGGGTTACATACCTCCGAAGCAGCAGGATAAGGAATGGCTTTGCGTGGATCCGAGGAATAATAATATTTACATGACATGGACACAGTTTGACAGTTACGGCAGCAGCAGTTCTGCTGACAGTTCCACTATTTTATTTTCACGTTCGACAGATGCTGGAATAAGCTGGAGCAGCGCATTGAGGATAAACAAAAAAGCAGGAGACTGCATTGATGAAGACAACACTGTTGAAGGAGCTGTTCCCTGTACCGGTCCGAACGGTGAGATTTATGTTTCCTGGTCAGGTCCTCTCGGAATAGTTTTGGATAAATCAACTGACGGAGGACTGACATGGCTTGCAGATGACAAGTTAGTCACCTCGCACCCCGGCGGATGGGATTATGCAATTCCCGGAATATACAGAGCCAACGGATTACCGGTCACTTCATGTGATATTTCAGACGGACCTTACAGAGGAAATATTTACATCAACTGGACAGATCAGAGAAACGGATCCGCCGATACTGATGTATGGCTGATTAAATCCATAGACGGCGGGAATACCTGGAGCGCAGTGAAAAGGGTAAATGATGACCCGGCAGGAAAGCAGCAGTTCTTTACCTGGATTACGATAGATCAGTCAACAGGATATCTGTATTTTGTATTTTATGACAGGAGAAATTATGCAAACAGTCAGACGGATGTTTATATGGCGAAATCAACTGACGGCGGGGAAACTTTCCTGAATTTTAAAGTTAGTGCTACCCCGTTTACTCCTTCATCATCAGTATTTTTCGGAGATTATACAAACGTAACTGCAGCAAATGGAAAGGTCAGACCAATATGGGCTCGAGCGGATAATACTGCAATGAGCATATATACAGCGATAGTAGATCTTGCTTCTCCTTTGAAATTGGATCTGACTATTTTGCCGGAAGGTTTATATGATCCGTTATTTCAGGTAATGGAACGCAAAGATACGGTTACAGCATATCTCAGGAACTCAGTTTCTCCTTATGCAATAACTGACAGCGGAAAAAAAGCAATTGATACAGTAAGTTTTTCTGCAGTATATTTATTTCCAAATGCACCCGGCGGAGCATATTATATTGTTGCAAAGCACTTCAACAGCATTGAGACCTGGAGCAGATCAGGCGGAGAACTTTTATCAAATAACGGAACTGCATACCAATATGATTTTACAATTGCAGATTCGCAGGCATTCGGAAATAATTTAAAATTAAAAGGAAATGAATTCTGTCTTTTCAGCGGAGATGTTGATCAAAACGGATTCATTGATCTGGATGATGTGATCCGGATAAGCAATGAAGCGACAAACTTTACCGTAGGGAATTATTTGCCGGAAGATCTGACAGGAAACGGGATCGTTGATCTGGAAGATGTAACTATTTGTTATAATAATGCAGTGGAATTTGTGAACGTCATCAGACCATAAATCCATTTTAAATTGCATGTGAGATTTTAAGTCAATAAACCACGGAGATAAGAGACACAATCGATCTGACTGATTGTATTTATTTTATCAAACTGATTCAGATATTATACTGATTGCCGAATTTTTTAGATCACCGAACAGATCTTTTTCTATTTTGCTATAATCGGTTTTAGAGTATGATTTTGAGAACTTTCCGTTTTCCAGAAAATATATTTTATCACAGATTTGAATCAATGGGTCGAGTATATGAGAAGAAATAAAAATAGTTTTTCCTTTTTCTTGAGGCATAAGAATGCCAGAGAAAACGTAATAAAAGAGCTTATGAATTGTCCCTGTAAATACTTAAAGAATAGAATATCAGATATAAGATTATTCCCAATAAAACTATTGAATAAATCCCGAGCTGTTTTATTTCGTATATTATCTGACGTTTTCTTAAATATAGCAGAGCAGTATTCATTTTCTGAATTAAAATTAATATCTGTTATTCGATCTGTCAGGCAAAAAGTTAAATATCATTCTTGATTATTTTCATGTTGTATTGTAAGTTGAAATAAAAATTTTACGTTAATTTTTAATTAATTAATAAGAATAATATGAAAAAACTTTTTCTGATTTTCTATTTATTAAACACTGCATCTTCTAACTGCCAGTGGTCATACGTCAGCACAGTTCCCGGTTCACCAAACATCAACTGTATATCAGTCGTAAATCAAAATCTCATATGGGTATGCGGAGACGGCAGGGCTGTTTTCAGAACTACTAACGGCGGTGTCAACTGGAATGCCAGAAATACCGGTCTTCCTTCCGGAAACATAACTAGTATCTCCGGATTAGATACATCATTCTGCTGGATCGGAACCGAGTCAGGAAGCATTTATAAAACTTCAAACGGCGGATTCAACTGGACTATGCAGTATTCTCTTGCAGGAAGTTTTTCCGACGGTATAAAAATGTTCAGTCAAAGTTATGGAATTTATTACGCGGATCCCACAGGTGCCGGGCAGCCGCATCAATGGAGATATACCACAAATGGCGGAACTGACTGGCTGCTTTCTCCGGGTGCACCTATAGCAAATGCAAATGAATACGGCTTGTTAAATGCATGGGACTGGACAGATTCCGGAAAGTTCTGGATCTCTACGGGAAATTTTACAGCAGGCACTACTTCCGCACGGACATTCAAAACAAATAATGGATTCACAGGTGGCGGCTGGACATCAACCGGATTAACAGGCACAGGAAATTCCGATGGTTTATATTTTTCATCAATAGCATTCACAGATAACAATAACGGTATGACAGCCTGCAATGGAACCGGTGATGCAATGAGAAGAACAACTGACGGCGGAAATACATGGGTGACTGTTCCAAATCCACCGGGAGTATCAAACTATATTCCTTTCAATATGTGCGGATTAAAAGACGGCTCAAATCTGATCTTTGTATTTCTATTTACAAATTCGAATAAATGTTTTAAGACAACTGATTATGGAACAACCTGGGAACAGGAGACTCTTCCTGCACAGGCAGCATCTTCTTTGAGACTAATGCAGTTCATAAATCCGACGCTGGGATTTGCCGCAGGCGCCGGTGGAGTGTTTCTGAGATACGGAAATTCAATTGGAATAACCTTGATCAATACAGAGCTGCCCTCTGAATACAAGCTTTCACAGAATTACCCAAACCCTTTTAACCCTTCAACAACAATTAATTTTTCAGTTCCGGTTTCATCAAATGTAACAATGAAAGTTTATGATCCTGCCGGAAGAGAGATTTCAACACTTGTCAATGAATTTAAATCTGCGGGAAATTATTCAGTCAATTTTAATGCAGGTTCAGGATTGAATTCAGGAGTTTATTTTTATACAATGACAGCGCGAGAATTTACAGTTACAAAGAAATTTATATTGATAAAATAGATTACAGTAAAAACAGATTCCACCTTTTTAAAAGATGGAATCTGTTTACACTAAATCATACTCTTACTTATAACTCTGCCTTTGTCCGTGACACCCAGTCCGGCGGCATGATTCCTCTTTGACGAAGAAGTAAATTCAGCTGAGCTGCATGATGCTGCACGTGACGAATATTATATATTAATATTTCAAATCTGCTGTAGTTACGGTACTGATTTATAAAACGTTTCTCCATATTCTCATCAGATAAAGCTGAAATTAATTTGCGGCACTTCTCCCGGCAGAATCTGATGTAAGCAATTAACTCCTCCTTGCTGTATACACGTTCGGGGAGTTCTCCATCGGGATCAAACTCAGACAGTGTATATGGCTCGGGCGGCAAGAATTTATCAGCATCTTCAGAAAGATAGTAGTCCAGATAAAATATTGCGTGATAGGCAATGTACCAGAACTGCGATGATTCATTCCATAATGAATCAGGACACTCAGCGACTGCATTTTCCAGCATGTCGATCGTCGCTCCGAATTGCTTCCATAGGATTGATTTAAATGCTTCTTCCAAATCAATTGAGTTGTGAAAATTTTATGATTACTGTTATGAATTTATTTACGGATTCCAGTAAAAGATATTATTTGAACTTAAGATACATAAAAAAATAGTTTGAAAAAATTTTATAAAATATATTCTCAATATTATGGAAAATGAATGTTATATTCATTCATCTGAAGAATTCAGATTTATAAATTAAAACGCCGGGAAATTTCATCCGGCGTCTTAATAAATTAACTGCTTCAATTAATTAATTTCAATTTTAAAGCGATTGAATTTCTATGGAGTAATCTTTTCTGAAAACAATGCCGCATTATTAAAAGCTATGATAATGTCATTAAGATCTGTCAGATTATCTCCGTTAAGGTCAGTAACTACATATCCGTTTGTAAAAATAACTGCATTATTAAATACAGTAATAACATCCTGCAAGTTTACATATCCGTTCTGATCAGCATCACCACTTATGATCCCGAATCTGACAGGAGATGTATCTACCTGTCTCTGATTATTTCCGTAAGCAAGGGAAGATGTGCCGGTGAAATCATAGCTAAGTGTATTCAGTGAAAATACCTGCGGAACAGCGCTCCAGGTTTCAATTGAATTCCTGTGCCTTACAACTAAATAATATCCTTCTCCGTCAATTGCATTTGAAAATACAAAAGTTCCCGATCCTGAAGAATTCAATACTCCCTTCGTTGAATCTGCAAGCGAGTAAGGTGCGAAACTATTTCTCAGATAGACTTTTACTGAATCCGGGACCATCAGATCCAATATTGGATTATAAAAACCCTGAATAATTGCCGTGAGATTAAGGACTGATGAAGATGTCACAGTGCTGAATGACCAAACATCTGACCACGGACCCGGACCTGCGGAATCTGATCCTCTTACTCTCCAGTAATATGTATTTCCGGGATTCAGAATACCCGGAGGCAAGGTAATAGAAGTTCCGGGAATTTCAGTCAGATCAAATACTATATTTGTAAATCCGGGATTTAAAGATACTGAAACTCTGTAAGTAATTGCTCCTTCCGCATTATTCCAGTCAAGTTCAGGATCAAGAGGGATACCCGGAGCGCCATTGTCCGGAGCTACCAAAGAAGGATCGGGCGGACTGGGACATTCAATCACAACTGATGAAACGGTATAATCCCAGAATTTACCCGTTGTAAATTTATTTACAGTTGTATCATATACAAGTGTTTCCTGTTCTGTACCTCCGGCTGTACCCTGTGAGATATCATTCTGTATGATAAAATTGTATCTGCCGTTTCCGAGTCTTTGTATCCCTACAAGATTCACCATATGACCGTAGGTAACTCCGTTATCTATTGTTTCTATGCTGAGTTCAATATCCTGTCCGTCATCAATCTCCTGAATAAGCGAAGCAATTCTTCCTGAAACATCAATTGAATCAATTCTCCTTGTGGTAATTGGAATACTATTTGTTTCCATATAAGCTTTTTTATATTCATGCCAGTGAAGAAGGCTTGTGCCGTTAGGAAAATCTTCGCCGAATTTTACAGCCTTTTTAACACTGTCTATGGAAGTATAGTTTGAATCAAATTCGAGCTCAAAATGTTTTTTTAAATATTTCAAACTATTTGAAACAGCAGTTGGAATACACTCATACAATCTGCTTTCCTGATTTGGCATGGTATCTTTAAGAATGTGCCTGGTAGTGTCAATGGAAGGGGTTTCCTGAGTCTTACCGACTGATGGAACAGCATTTTCTACACCAACAGGTCCAAATATCCTTCCGGTTTCTCCGAAGCCGTTATAAATTATTACACTCCTTCCGCTTACTGCGGAAAAATTATTCAGTGGAGGAGGAAAAGGCATTGGATCATCCGTGATCATAAGTCCGAAATTCAAATTTGAAACATCTATTCCTTTATCTCCAATATCAAAATAAAACGACATTCTTTGCTTTACTCCTGCATTGCCTAAAGTCCATAGCGGCATATTTTCAATCTGCCAGTTAGTAGTTGTACCCGGAACATTAACTGAAAGATTAACATATTTCATGCCGTTATAACCTGCGTAAGAAAGTTCAAGTGTTCCCCAGTCGGAATCAAATTCCGTTTCAAGACCCAGATCAATATTATTCTGATAAAAAGCAGCTTCGGTGAACCAGGATACTGAAACAAGTATTCCGTCGATAATTAAATTCGGCGATCTTCCAATGGCATTCTGCCTTACGGCAAACTTACCGATATTTACCGCATCTGAAGAAGTACCTGAAAAACTTAACGGTCCGATTATTGGTAATGGTTCTGATACCGGCATGTCAGAAGAAAATACAAACAAACTTACCTGATCATTCGCTGAGCCGGCAACAAAAGTATATTTTAAGACAAGAAGATAATTTGTATTCAGCTGATAGCCGGAAGCCCAGACCATAGTGTTTGTATCATTTGGGGATGCTTTAGTAAGACCGAATTCAAGAAAGCCGTCTTTAAATCTTGCATGAACTCTGCCCGAGTAAAATGAATTGGAGTTTGATGGAAGTAGAGCGGCAAAATAATCACCAGGTCTTTCGGCAGCAGTTATATTGACAAGGAATGCAGCGTAGACAGAGTTTGAAGTTGCACTGTCAGAAAATTTCTTATATGAATCCTGCCCTATATTATTGAGGGTTGCAGCATTACCTTTTCCGGATAACTGATATCCTGAGAAATTCAGTCCGGGAGAAGTGACCAGTATTCTGTTTACCGCTCCTCCCGAATTAGCTGTCCATCCGTGAGCGCCTATAGAATCCCCGGCTTGGTAATCGAAATTTTCTGTCAGCTTAGTTTGAGATGTAAGGACTTGGTTAAATGAAATGTAAAAACAAAATAATAAAATTAAGTTTTTCATAATCTTAAAATTTATTGTTGATAAAAATTACAGGTAGAATATCCAGGAATTTGAATAGGCTGCTTTTGTTCTTTCTTATCCTTTTTTATACAAAATAAATATTTGTATTTTCAAATGCAAACTTTTTTTGTAATTCTTATATTTCCGGACTATTATTAAAACCGAATAAATTGAAAATGAACATTAATGTTTTTCAGTTCACCTGAACAGCATATATTTATTATTAAAGATTGAATTTATACTGACCATATTAACGTTTATATTTGTCACAAGTAAAAAAATATATTTATGAAAATTGGAATTACTTGTTATCCGACATACGGAGGAAGCGGCGTCGTAGCGACGGAATTGGGTAAAGCGCTCGCCCTTCGCGGTCATGAGATTCACTTCATTTCTTATGCTATGCCAACACGTCTTAACGGATTTGTTGATAATATATTCTATCATGAAGTTGAGATCAATAGTTATCCTCTTTTTGAATTTCCATTATACAGTATAGCACTCGCAAGCAAGATGGTTGAAGTTACAAGATTTTATGAACTTGATATATTGCACGCTCACTATGCCATCCCTCACGCTACGAGCGCTTATCTTGCGCGTGAGATTCTTAAGTCGGAGACCAATAATTCCATAGATATAAAATTCATAACAACTCTTCACGGAACTGACATTACACTCACCGGACTCGAACCGAGTTTTCTTCCAACCATGAAGTTCAGTATAGAAAAGTCAGACGGGGTAACGGCTGTTTCAAAATTCCTAAAAGACAAAACACAGCAGCAATATAAAATCAGTAAGGATATCGAAGTCATACCGAATTTTATAGATATAAATAAATATAAACGCGAAGATGACGAGAAGACACAATGTTTCAAGAAAAATTTCGCCCCTAACGGAGAAAAGATACTCGTACATACATCCAATTTCCGGGCTTTGAAAAGAGTGCAGGATGTAATCAGAGTTTTCAATGAAGTTAAAAAGAAAGTTGAGTGCAAACTGATTCTTATCGGTGACGGTCCTGAAAGAGGTGACTGTGAAAGACTGAGCCGCGAGCTGGAAATATTTGAAGACATAAAATTCATGGGAAAGCAGGATGCGCTTGTTGAACTTCTGTCAGTTGCAGATATTTTCATTATTCCGTCACAGTCCGAGAGTTTCGGACTCTCAGCGCTTGAAGCAATGAGCTGCGGAGTCCCGGTAATCTCATCGAGTGTAGGAGGATTGCCTGAACTAAATCATCATGGTGAGACTGGTTACATTGCGGAAATTGGTGATGTAGAAAGAATGGCGAAATATGCAATCGAGATGCTTACCAATCCTAAAAGATATGATCTGCTTTCAAAGAACGCACGGAAAAGAGCGGAGTATTTCAGTGAGGATAATATTGTACCATTGTATGAGAAATTTTATGAGAAGATCATTAAAGGAGGATCTTAGAATTTAGATTTAGGATTTTGGATTTTTTATGTGCGTCATTTTTTTTATGAACAATATATTATTTTCCAATACTCAATACTCAATACTCAATACTCAATACTCAATACTTAATAACTAATAC
>CAZLOL010000027.1:0-24501 GCA_964561045.1 uncultured Ignavibacteriaceae bacterium
TGAAAAGGATTTTTATTACAATATTATTTCTTATGAGCTCAGCTCTTTGTGCTCAGTATGAAATGCAGTGGTATGCAACATATGATAACCCTCATCCGAGTTATAATGATGATGCTATAGATATTGTCGAAGATAAATCAGGAAATATTTATATTACCGGAACAAGCTTTCAGATGGATCCGACGGAAGACTGGCGTTATGATTTTGCAACCGTAAAATACAATTCCGATGGTGACAGTTTATGGGTTCGAAGATTTGATACTTCAATTTTAAATGAAAATGAAGATCGTGCAGTTTCAATAGGAATTGACGGGTTGAATAATATTTATGTGACGGGAACCAGTTATACTTCAAGTCATGTCGAAGCAACGACAATAAAATATGACTCCGATGGAAATGTTATTTGGATGAGAAACTATTTTGACTCAACATTAACAATTCTTTTAGAAGCAAAAGATATGAAGGTAGATACCAAGGGGAATGTATTTGTTGCCTTAGCATATTATGGAATATCCAGTGTATCAGAAATTATTAAATACAATACAAACGGGGAAACAGAATGGATCAGAAAATATTTCAACGGAAATAGTGATATAAATAATATTATCTCTCTGGCTTTAGATAATTCAGGGAATATTTATGCGACCGGTTGTACAAGAGATTCAGGACCAAGCGGGAGGGATTATTTGACATTAAAATATAGTTCGGATGGAATACTCTTATGGACTGCAAAAACAAACCAGAGTGATGAAGACATTGGATATTGTGTAAGAACTGATAGCATTGGAAATGTTTATATTGCAGGTTACAGCAGGATCGACGAAAGCAATCATGATTTGAAATTAATTAAATATAACTCTTCCGGAGAATTGCAATGGATCAGAAGCCATACAGGAAGGCATGAAGCTGATGGATTTGATATTTACGGGAAAAGAAATATGATTGTATTTGATGCAAATGATAACATATATATAAATTTCAGTACACGAAGAGTTACATATTATAATGATATTGCTACTGCAAAATATGATCCTTCGGGAATATTAAAATGGATTAATATTTACAGTCACATTCCTGGAATGTATGTAAGCCGGCAGGAAGCTGAGGATATTAAGATTGTCGGATCTGATATTTATGTTATTGGTAAAAGTACATTTGATGAGACATGTGATTCGTATGTGATATTAAAATATGATACATCAAGTATCACAAAGAATATTATAAGAAATGAAAATCAGTTTGCAAACATTTTTTTACCGGTTTCTTTATCAGTAAGCGAAGATGGAAATATCACAGCAACAGGATCCAGTATAAACGGATACAATTATAACGTAACTGATTATTTTACGGTACAATATTCAAATACGACCGGATTAAATACTTTGTCAAACTCAATACCTGATAAATTCCGGCTTGATCAGAACTATCCCAATCCATTTAATCCGAATACAGTTATCAGATACGAGTTACGAGTTGCGAGTGACGTTACGTTAAAAATATTTGATATTGCCGGAAGAGAAACTGCTTCATTGGCAAATGATAAGCAAAATGCCGGGACATATTCTGTTACTTTTGATGCATCAGGTCTTTCCAGCGGAATTTATTTTTACAGACTTAATGCCGAAAAATTTTCCGAAACAAAAAGAATGTTGTTAATAAAGTAAAATTCAGATTTAATAACTAAGAGCCGAATACTACCTTCCAGTCATTCTTCATACTAACCACATTTATACCTTCTGCCTCTGCAACATTCAGAGCTTCATTCAGTGGACTTAATTTAAAATCCTTATCATATGCAACTTCACGAACCCCGTCATCATGATGCAGAAGCAAAGCCATTCTCAGACCATCTCCGGCTAAAGTATATCTGAGCATTGCAAGGTCGCCGTCGGAATTCCCGAAAGCCAGCACGGGTCTTTTGCCTATATGATGATTGATATTGTTTACTTTCTCATCCTTGTCATTAAAACTTCTGAGCTGAGGCAGTCTTACAACAACCGGAGTTGTTCCGTCATATTCAATTTTTGTAATCCCGCTGCTACCAATAACGCATTTGGAAGAAATTCCGTATATTTTTTCCGTTACAGTTCTCATGAAATCCACACCTCCTCCTGATACTATAAAATTTTTGAAACCATTTTCCTTCAGATAGTTAAGAAGTTCGAGCTGAGGTTTGAAAGCAGCATTATAAAATGAAAATTTGAATTGCGGATGTACAGCTTTATCAAACCACTCCTTGACATAGGATTTAAATTCTTCAGGAGTTCTTCCGTCATGAGTTTTAAACAGAAGTTCAATGATATCCTTTTTTGGGAAAGTTAAAAGTGTCTTAACATCTTTATTAAGGATGGCATTAAACAGTGCGTCATTTTTCAGTTTCGGATCAGCTTCTGCAAGCTTTTCAGCTCTGTAAAGAGCGTAAAACAATTCAACCTGCAGAGGCTGTTCAGTCCAGAGAGTTCCGTCATTATCAAAAGTTGCTATTCTGTTTTCTTCGGGAATAAAATCAGCTGAATTTTTACTTGTGACCCTGTTTATAAAATCAGTAATTGAATCTTTTATCACTGAATCGTTCCATGATGCTAGAATTGTTTTTTCCATATTGTTTTTAATTTTAATAGATGTAAGCAAAAATAGTCTTTCATATTTCAAGAAACAGTAAATAAAAAAACAAATAAGTGACAAAGGAAATACACAATTGCACCCAGAATTTATGAGTAGTCAGCAAGATAAGTGATTATTATTAAAGCCTATGAAATCACATGTAACATTTAGAAAAAATATTTTAATAAGGATATATTAAATCTTATAAATCTTATAAATCCTACGAATCTTACAAATCTTACAAATCTTACAAATCTTACAAATCTTACGAATCTTACAAATCTACAAGTGATATACATTTTTTACTTGCTAAGTCACATGAGAATTGTTTTATTTACAAAATTTATTATGATCTCTGTAAAGAACCTGACGAAGAAATATTCACCGGAAATTACCGCACTTGATAATATTTCTTTTGAAACGGGTAAAGGTGAGATTTGCGGATATATCGGTACAAACGGAGCGGGTAAATCCACTACTGTTAAAATTCTTACAGGCGTACTTGAATTTGACAGCGGTCAGGTTTTTATTAATGATATCGATGTCAGGAAAGATCCGTTTGAAGTAAAAAAGATAATAGGATATGTACCCGAGACTGTCAATTTATTCAATTCGCTTTCTCCGAAGGAATATCTTGAATTCACAGGGACAATAAGGGATATTGAAAGTAAAGTGTTGAAAAAAAGGATTGAGAATTTTTCGGAGATGTTTGATTTAACTGAAATGCTTAATGAATCTATAGGAAATCTTTCAAAAGGAAATAAGCAAAAGGTTTTGATTACATCCGCATTGCTTCATAATCCTGAGGTTATTTTTTTTGACGAACCACTGAACGGACTTGATGCAAATTCAATATTCGTTTTTCACGATCTTGTTTCTTTTCTTATTTCACAAAAAAAGACGATTCTGTATTGTTCACATCTTTTGAATACAATTGAAAAAGTTTCATCAAAAATTATTCTTCTGGACAAAGGGAAAATTGTTCTTGACATGAAAACAAAGGAACTGAAGAATTCTGAAAATTATACTGATCTGGAAAACCTTTTCCGTAATCTGAGGTCTGACAGCGAATCAAAAAAATATTCATATGAAAGTTTGTTTGATTAGATGTGCAGTATTAATTACTTTATTAAACAGTATTGTATCCGCTCAGTACGGCAGTATTCCTATTGATACGGCATTCACAACTAATTTTTTCAGAACGAACCTGTACAATGACATTAATTCAGCCAATTTAAATTCAGTGCTAAATTACAATAAAAATTTCAGTATGTTTGGGGTAGAAGTTGAAAACTATTATTTGTCCAATGTTTCGAAGCTCAGTCAGAATTTTTATTCAGATTACAATAATTTCAGATTCCTTTTGTATTACAGGGTTAAATATAATCTGAATGCCGGAGCAGGATTTCAGAGTATGTTTTATACTGATGATAAGAACTTTATATCAAACAAGAATAACAGTAAATTTTTCTTCGCAGATCTTGATTACGGAATTTACAATAACGTCAATATAAATTCCGAACTCGGAATAAAATCTGAGGATCAGATAGGTGAACAGAACACAGGCTTCAGCGGAATAATCAATGCAACAGCAAATAATCTCATGCTGAATGATTATCTTACGAACGGAAATCTGATATTATTTTATGAGAACCTGCAGCAGAAACAGAATCATAATTACGAACTAAGCACAAATGTATATAAGAGATTCAATTCTCAGACTGACAATACGGGATATTTAAGATATTATAATCAGCTTAATGATCTGTATTCCCCGGCTACTCCGAGCGTTGCTGCAATTTACAATGTAAAGAATAATATTGAAAGCAGACTGGAAAATTTTTTTCAGGCAGGGGACAATCTGAATTATTCTCTTAACCGGAATTTTATATTTTCCTTTTCCGGATTTTTTACAAACAGAAATGTTACAAAACAATACAAGTACAGGGCTTCCTCAGTGGATATTCTGTTTGAGAATGTATATGATACGAAGATCCTGGAGAATAATCTTGAAATTTCAGGCGGACTGAATTATTATACCGGAAGTCTGACCTCGCAGTTAAAATTAATTTTATCGGAACGTTCTGAAACTCACTCGCTTATAAATACAGAAGGTTATACTCCGGTTCAGATATTTGAACTTGAACGGACGGAAAAGAATAAAAACAATAACAGCAGAAGAGCCTCAGTGATTTTAGATGCGCTTTACAATTATTCGAATACGAATTCATTCGGGTTTGCAGGTTCGACTTCTTTATTAAGATATGATACGGACTTTAATCTTAATTTTGATGACAGGGATGAGCGTGAAACAGTATTATCATTAAATTACAGATATAATAATCTCCTTAATTTTAACGTTCTTACGAGATTTGACGTATTGTTTTCGCAGGTAAGCTATATATATTCACAGAGAAGCGCGAACAATTTCAATAACAAGGTATTCAAGCTGTCATCTATAAGCTCATTTCAGCCTGTTAAACAATTATCCACAAAGAATTTTATACAGGTACTGGCAAATTATACTGTTTATGATTTCGAAGATATAATTACACAGGTACAGAGTTTTTCATACAGGCAGCTGTATATAGCGGATTCAACTTCTTATAATTTTTACGGCAATTTGTATATTGATTTTATAGGAGGACTTAAGTTTTATGAGCAGGGTCAGTTCAATGACAGGAATTTTTCAGTAAAGCCGATTGCTTATTTTGCTGAACAGCTTTATGCGCCGGACCTGAGTTTTATGCTGAATTATTTTCTTAACATTGGAATAGGATATAAGTATTTTAAACAGCAGCGTTATCAGTATGAAAAAGGATCAAAGATACTTGTAAATACCTACAGGTCATATGGTCCTTTCGGGAAAATTATTTTATATTTAAATAAGAATTCAATCATTAATTTTACCGGGGGGATAGATAATGTGGTTTATTCAAATCCTCCTGACGATAATTCAGCCATTAATCTTCAGCTGAATATATTGTGGAATATGTAGCAAACATTATTCTCTGTTTTTACGTAAAAAAATTAAACTTATAAAAATTTGGAAAATCTTACCTTGATTCTAAAAAGCAACCGTAATGAGATACGAAGGTTTGAAGTAATGCTGGAGCAGGCAAATCTGAAATTCAATCTTGCTGCAGAGAAGTTTGTGAACCTTCAGATCGCGTGTTCTGAAGCGCTCATAAACGCCATTGTACACGGAAATAAAGAAGATGAAAACAAAAGTGTTTTTACCAATATTGAGATGAATGAATTAAAAATGAGCGTAAGGATAAAAGATGAAGGGGATGGATTTAATATTGAACAGCTTCCCGATCCGACTCTAAATGAAAATATATTGAAAGAAAGCGGAAGGGGGATTTATATTATAAGATCATTAGTGGATGAGTTTGTATGTAACTCTTCTGAAAAAGGAACCGAGTTTATTCTCACGGTAATAAAATAAAAAAGCCGGTCATTAAAATAACCGGCATCCTTTATTTTAATACACAATTTATTTTTTATTGAGATTATCGAAAACATCCATAACTTCTTTGACAGATTTCGCAGATTCATTTAAGAGTTTCATTTCTTCCCCGTTGAGTTTTAACTCAATAATTTTCTCAATTCCCTTGATTCCCAATACTACCGGCACGCCAAGATAAATATCTTTCAGACCGTATTCACCCTGAAGCCATGCACATACGGGAAAAATCCTTTTCTGATCTCTCAGAATGGATTCAACCATCTGAGCTGCAGCTGCACCCGGCGCATACCAAGCCGACGTTCCCATAAGACTTACTAATTCACCTCCGCCTTTTTTTGTTCTTTCCACAATTGCATTCAGCCTGGTCTCATCGATCAGTTCAGAAACAGGAATTCCGCTTACTGAAGTATATCTCGGAAGAGGAACCATCGTATCACCGTGACCGCCGAGAAGCATTGCGCTGATGTCTTTTGGCGAACAATCAATTGCTTCTGCAAGGAATGCCCTGTATCTTGCAGTATCAAGTATTCCCGCCATACCCATGACTTTTGTCGAAGGCAGTTTTGAAGATATATAAGCGCAGTATGACATTACATCAAGCGGATTAGAAACAATAATGAGTACCGTATCAGGAGAATGTTTAACAACATTTTCAGTAACAGAAGCTACAATTTCAGCATTTGTAGAAATCAGATCATCTCTGCTCATTCCTGGTTTTCTCGGAAGACCAGATGTAATGACGACTACATCAGACCCAGCTGTTCTGGCATAATCATTAGTCACACCTGTAACTCTGGTGTCATAATTATTGACACCGGATGTCTGCCAAATATCAAGGGCTTTACCTTCTGCAATCCCCTGTTTTATATCCAGTAGGATAACTTCCTTCACCAGTTCTTTATGAGCAATTACATTAGCGCAGGTTGCCCCGACATTTCCTGCACCTACAACAGTTACTTTCATTATTATAATTTTTTTAAATTATTAAAATAAAAAGGTTATCCCGGATTCCCGGAATAACCTGTGATTTGAATATTTGAAATTATGATCTATGCAACTTCAAGTGGTAGAACATTTAATACTTTTCTGCCTTTTTTGGTAACAAAATTAACGTGTCCGTCTATAAGAGAGAAAATAGTATAATCTCTTCCAAGTCCGACATTTACACCTGGTAAAAATTTTGTACCTCTTTGTCTTACAAGTATGTTGCCGGCTTTTACGAGTTCACCGCCGAATTTTTTTACTCCAAGTCTTTGTGCATTGGAGTCTCTTCCGTTCTTGGAACTTCCGAGTCCTTTTTTATGTGCCATTTCTATTTTAATTAAAAATTACGAATTACGAATAACAAATTACGAATAACGAATCACAAATCACGAATTACGAATAACGAGTAACGAATCACGAAATAGAATTTATCTCTATCTGAGTATAATTCTGTCTGTGACCATTTCTTACCTTGTAACCTTTTCTTCTTTTCTTCTTGAATACTATAACTGTGCTGTCTTTTACATGATTAAGAACTGTGGCTTCGACTTTCTTAGACAATGTAGGAGCTCCGATCTCAAACGATTTATCATCGGATGTAAACATCAGTACATCACTGAAAGTAATCTTGGATCCGATCTCGTCTTTTAGTTTAGGAATAAAAACCTTCTGATTTTCAGTAATTTTATACTGACATCCTTTGATATTAACTATTGCGTACATTTTTTAATTGATTTATTTGGTTATCAAAACAGATTTTTTTTGTGGAGCTAAGCGGGGTCGAACCGCTGACCTTCTGAATGCCATTCAGACGCTCTACCAACTGAGCTATAGCCCCCCGTATTAGCTTTTACAATCTGTGAAAATACATATTATAGTATGAAATTTCAAACCAATTGTTGAACTACTTGTAAAATGCCTTTTAATTCAAAAATGCACCAAATACAATGTATGAGGCGCAAAAAATTATTTCCTATGAAAATAGATTAAAATCGCATCTAATAGCTTGAATTATTCAATATGAATATTAAAAAGCGTTCCCTCTAAGAATTACGCATAGACATAAAAAATTTAATTCACAAGTATCCCGGTTGAAAAGCAGAAGCCATAGTTGTAAAAGTTTCTAACAACGAATCCTTGATTTTAAATTAATAATTTACCTATTTACTTATTACTCAAAATTACCGGTTTTTTTAATCCAGTTCAATTCACCTGATTCGAATAAATTTTAGTTTGTTTTGTAATTCTTACATGGATATACAAATTAAAGCAAGTACATACTATTTAACCTTCATATTATTTAAAGTATCATTCAATATAAAAAGGCATTTCTTTGCCATATTATTTGACGGATCAAATTCCAGAACTTTTGAAAACATAACTTTTGCTTCTTCATTGTTGTTATTTTTCATTAAATAGCCTCCATAAAATAACAGCGCATCCCTGTATTCAGGATAATAATAAAGAGCATTTTTGATATTTTTTTCAAAATTTTTCTTATCATTCTGATTAATATATGTTACAGCTTTGTAGAAGTACGCCATAGCAAAATGCGGTTCAATTTTTAGAATTTCATCCAGAGCCGGAATTATTTTAATTCTGTCATTATCAATCATATTTTTGGTAGCTTCCACTAACAAATAAACCATTTTTCTCGGTAATATTTTTGTTTTATCAGGGAAAAAATTATAAACATAAAATGCTTCAGCAGAATTTTCGTCGGGAGAAAAGTATAATATGTTTTGATTCAGAATTAATAACCATTCTCTAAAAAAAGCAGTATATGTAACCCCGCTTTGTCTGAAATAATCCATAACTTTCTCATTGTAATTTTCTTCATTTGAGTGTTTAGCCAGATCAGGATTTATCAGCCCTACGATATCTATTATTTTTCTTCTTGAATAAAATCCTATTGCTCCAATATCATGCGTACCTATGACATCATTTTCCTTAGTATTATCTCTTAACCAATAAGCTGTTTTCACATGTCTTTCGTATATGAATTTGCATTGTGAAGCATAATATTTACTATAAGATAGAAAACTGAAAAAAGTGAAAATTAAAATTGCCAGATAAGCAGTAATATTAGATGCTTTTATTATAAAAGGTATTTTAACATAATTTTTAAAAAAATTAAAAATAGAATAATATCCAAACATACTAACTAGAATATAAAAGGGAATCATAGGCATGAAATATCTGCCGAATCGGCTGAACATTGGCAGCTTTATAAAATAAATAAGAATAAATAAAAAAATAAAAAATATAAAAATTGAATTTTGATTGTATTTTCTCCTTATTATGTTATAAAAAAATGTAGCAATTACTATAATGAATCCCGGTAGAAAATAAATATAGTGTTCTGCTGTGAAAAATTTCCAGATATAATCAGAGAGAAATCGAATTCTTGAATTACTATCAATATTAAAAGCAACTTTTGCACTATAAGTATTTGAAAGAATAGTTCCCGACAAATATAGATTCATCCCAATATAAGACAGGAGGAATATCAGAAAAATACCTGATACTAATAGAAATTCTTTGGTTGAAAAAATATTAAGATTATTCTTGTCTTTTATAAACCAGCGGGTATATATGTAATCTAAAATCAATGCAGCAATAAAAGCAATTCCGTCCGGTCTGGTCCAGATCAAAAGACCTAATACAATTCCCAGAGGAACAAGTTTCTTTGATTTATAAAAGTAAACTCCCATTAATAAAAATGAAATAAATAAAGTTGTTTCCATACCTGAAACAGCAATGAAGTTCATCCAATAATCAAATATAAATATAAAACTTATTAGTAAACTCAAAAGAATATCAAAGTTAAATTCCTTTAAAGCTATTTTATAAAAATAAAAAGATGACAAAGCAAAGAAAGCAGCTCCAAGACAATAACTAAGGATCATTTCATTATTAGATATTAAAAATCCAACAGCTGTTATGAATACATATAAAGGGGAAGTGGATCCGGCAGTAACGATTTCATTTTTAAAATATGAAAAACTGAAATATTCAACAATATTTTTTGCAAAAGTAAGATGTATCCAGGGATCATCCAAAGGGAAGCTTAAGAATTTATTTGTATTAAGTGATGTATTGTAGTAGTAATAGGCTGTAAAAACAGGTAAAATACAGACAAAAAAATAACAAAAATATTTTATAAATTCTTGTTTAAATCTTTTATCAGGTTTCTGATCACTATAGGTTTCTTTCTTTAACTTTCCAATACCGGTAGAATTTTTTCGAATCTTCATTTTCTAATATAATTTTAAAGCTGTGAAATATTTTTATAAATTAAATTCGAAAATTCGAATATAAAATAGTATCCGAAAATTTTTAGATAATTTATTTATTCCCAGTGCTGTCTAAAACGTTTTGAATAATATACATAGAATTATTTTTCAAACATAAAATTATGCAGAACATAATATATTGCAGCAAAACCCTTCCTCTTTTTTGAGGTTAGCACAGAACTTCCCTGTAATTTATTCGTAGTTTGAATTCCTATTTTGAAACCTCCCCCCGGTAGTGATTATTTTAAATAGGAAATCATTTAAAAATACATTACTCTAATTAAATTTATCTGTTATTTTAAAATTTTTGTAAATATAAACGAAAATATGGATATAAAATATTTAAAAGGTGTCGGTGAAAAAAGAGCGGAAGCGTTTTCAAAAATAGGAATAAATACCTTGGAAGATTTCCTGAATTTCATTCCACGGACCTATATTAAGAGGATCAATATCAGAGAAATAAACAGCCATCTTGATGAAAATGTGATAATAACCGGTGAAATTATAGATGTTGTCTATCCAAGAAAAAGCAATCATCCTCTTCAGGTCATTATCAAAGATAAAACAGGAGCTGTGGATATTCCTATATTCGGAACAAGCGAATTCCGGTCTAAGCAGTTCAGGCTTAATGAGAAGTTTTTATTCTGGATAAAAACGGATAATGATATTTACAGTTCGACTGCAAAAATAAGTTACAGAGACCATTTGAAACTCTATGCAAACGATGTTTTAGAAAATGATTTTCTTAAATTCAGATATTTTCCTCTTTATGAGCTCTCGGGAATTCTTAAGAAGTCATGGATAAGACCTATGCTTCTTTCAAGGATCATTTTTAATGCATTCAGTACTTTGTTAAAGAATGACAAAGATGCCATTGAAGAAACCCTCCCCGTTGAAATACTGAATGATTTTAATCTGATAAGCCGGAAGGATGCAGTCTTAAGAATTAATTTTCCGAGAGAGATGTCAGATGTCGAAACTGCGAGAAAAAGACTTTCCTTTGAAGAGTTATTTTATCTTGAGCTTATACTTGCTTTGAAAAAGAAATCCATTCAGAATGAAAAGAAAGGGATCACTTTTAATAAAGATATAAAAGATATTACTTTAAAGTTTAAAGATCTACTTCCGTATGAACTTACATCTGCACAAAAAAGAGTGATCAAAGAAATTTACCACGATATGAGATCGGATAAATGTATGAACCGCCTGCTTCAGGGTGATGTCGGAAGCGGAAAGACTGTCGTGGCGGTTTTTTCTATGCTGATAGCGATAGAAAACGGGTATCAGGCGGCTTTTATGTGTCCTACGGAGTTACTTGCAGAGCAGCATTTAAAAACCATCTCTGAGTTAGTTAAGTTACTGGATATTAAAGTTACTTTGCTGGTAGGAGGTCAAAAGAAAAAGCTTCGCGAAGAAATTTTGTATGACATAAAGGAAGGAAAAACAAATATTATTATCGGCACCCATGCATTGATACAGGAAAGGGTAGAGTTTAAAAATCTGGGATTTGTGGTCATAGATGAACAGCATAAATTCGGTGTTATGCAGAGAGCCAGATTAAAAGAGAAAGGCTTCAATCCTGATGTATTAGTCATGACGGCAACACCCATTCCCCGGACTCTTTCAATGACCTATTACGGAGACCTTGACGTGTCAGTGATTGATGAACTGCCAAAAAACAGGATTCCCATTAAAACGGCTTTAAGAACAGAAAACGATAAACCGAAAATTCATAATTTTATAAAAGAAGAAATTAAAAAAGGAAGACAGGTCTATATAATATTTCCATTGATAGAAGATTCAGAAAAGCTTGATCTCAAAAGCGCCGAAGAGAATTACAAAATTTTAAAGGAAAATATTTTTCCCGAATTAAATGTAGGCATGGTTCACGGAAGAATGTTCTGGTACGAAAAGGATGAAGTCACAGAAGAATTCAGGAAAGGAAAAATAAACATACTTGTATCTACAACGGTGATAGAGGTAGGTATTGATATTCCGAATGCTACTGTAATGATTATTGAAGATGCCCAGAGATTCGGGCTTTCACAGCTTCATCAGCTGAGAGGAAGGGTTGGAAGGGGAGCGGATCAGTCTTATTGTATTCTTGTTGCGAAGAACCTGGATGAAGTTTCAATGAAGAGATTAAGCATTCTTTGTGAGACAACTGACGGGTTTAAAATTGCGGAAGCAGATATGGAAATAAGAGGACCCGGTGAATTTTTCGGAATACGACAATCCGGCGTTTTAAATTTTTCATGCACTGATCTCAGTAAGGATAAGGATGTCCTTGAAACTGCCAGAAAGATCGCTTTTAAAATAATTGAAGAAGACCCTCAGTTAAGGAAGCCGGAGTATAAAGTAATTAAAAAAACATTTATGAAGAACTTTAAAAATTCATTATACCTCATGGAAGTAGCCTGAGTTTCAAAATTTATTAAACCTGATACACGGAATATTGACGAAAGCAAGAAGAGTTTTCAGAGAATGTACAATCAATTCTGATGCTTGAGATTTCAGAGAAAAGTAAAGATATTCATTCAGATTGACAAACAGGTAATTAGTTTTTATGTTTTCTCTTAAGCATTAAAAAATTATTTTAAGAAAAGAATAATTCAGTAGTTGAAAAGCAGATCTTCAAAAATAGATGTAGTATTACCTTTAATTACAATAATTGTAGATGCAACTGCTATATTTTCAGCGTTTTTATTGTCTTACTGGATCAGATTCGAATTTCCTCCGTTCATTAAAATCTTTCCTATTACAAAAGGCATCCCCGATCTTTACGGATATGCAGAATTTGCATTGATGGTGATCCCTATCTGGCTTCTTGTCTTTCAGTCCAGAAAGATGTACAGGCTGAAAAGATGTGTCTTTATTTTTGACGAGTTGTTTGTAATAATTAAATGTGTTTCAATCGGTATATTATTTGCAATGAGTCTTGTATTCATTTTGCAGGCAGATTTTCCTTATTCAAGACTCGTATTCTTTTTGATCTGGGTAACTTCAATACTGACAATTACATTTGGAAGATATATCACATTAAAACTGGAAAAGAATCTTTATAACAGAAATATCGGCGTAAATACAGTTGCTGTTCTTGGTACAAATGAAATGGCTGAAAGAATATATAATAAATTTACAACCGATAAATTTGCCGGATACAATGTTATAGGATATTTTTCACAGGATATTTCCAAAATTAATTTTCTATCAGGTAAGAATTATCTTGGCGATTATAAATTAATTCCCGGAAAAATAAAAGAGCTTGGTATTGAAAAAATACTTATATCACTCCCTTCTGAAGAACATGATGCTCTTTATGACCTTTTTAAAATATGCGAAGGTATAAATATAGAATTTATGTATGCTCCGGATTTTGTAGATCTGATGACAAGCAGATTGCGCGTGGAAGAAGTTGACGGGATTCCTTTTATGAAATTAAAGGCTGTTCCTATGAACGTTTGGAACAGATTTCTAAAAAGAACATTTGATATTGTTGTTTCATTTTTTATTTTAATCTTACTGTCACCTGTCATGTTGATAATCGGTGTATTGGTGAAGATGACATCAAAAGGACCTTTGTTTTATAAGCAGGAAAGAGTCGGTCTCGACGGTCAGAAATTCATGATGCTGAAATTCAGGTCCATGAGAATAGATGCAGAACAAAGCGGTCCTCAGATGGCAATCAGAAATGATGACCGGTATACACCTGTAGGAAGATATTTGAGAAAATACAGCCTGGATGAACTTCCGCAGTTCCTTAATGTCCTTATCGGAAATATGAGCATAGTCGGACCCAGACCCGAAAGGGAATTTTTCATAAACACAATGAAGGAATCAATTCACAGATATCTTGAGAGACACAGAGTAAAATGCGGAATTACGGGATGGGCTCAGGTGAACGGAGCAAGAGGAACTGATTCATCAATGCAGACAAGAATAGACTATGATATTTATTACATTGAAAATTGGTCTATAGCTTTAGATATTAAAATAATTTTTAAAACAGTGAAAGAGGTTTTCTTTTCAAAAGAAGCTTTCTGATTCAAACATAAAAAATGATAATTGCTGTAATTTATTTTATTCATGTTATTTTTGCCGTTTATGCGTTTGCAAGATCTTATCAGAATGACGGCTGGCTGCAGGCGTTTCTTAATCTTGGATTTATAATTACATTGTTCGCTGTATCTCTGACTGTATGCGAACTGTTCGTTGGTATATTCATCCCTGATTCAGGTTATAAGTTGCAAATGCCGGAAAATGGTGTTTTACTTTTTATGCTGAAAATATCCGGTTTTTATGCACAACAGGGCAACATCATTACTCTTACACCAAAAGACAGCATTACATTAATACTTGTCTCAGTGCTTGAATTATTTTTTTACAGGTTTTATTTTAAAAAAGCAGCAGTCACAAAAATTGCCTGAAATTAAACTTGATTAATCTTATCGAAAAGACAAATACTTATTTAATATTTTAATTTATCATGAAAAAAACATTTTTTGTGTTTGTCATTTTTACGATCAGTATAATTTCATTTTCGTTTTATAATTTAAGTAATAAAGAAGTACTAAACTCAAATTCATCACGGGATATAGTTTTACAGTTTATTACTTATAATGGTTACGGGAATAATCTTTTTATTGATAATGTACTGACAGGTAGGCAAACTAATTATGACATTACCGTCACTTCAATTTTAAATATTCCTTATGATACTGTCTATTCAACGAAAATTTCCGGAACAGACACTATATCACCTTCAGTAACTGTTTCAAATATCGGCAGAATCGGAACTACGGATTCTGTACAAGTTTTTCTTGAGATAAATCCCGGCGGGTTTATAGACAGTTCCAAAATCGCACCTTTAGCAAGCGGACAGACTGTCCAGACAACTTTCAGACCGTTTACTTACAATATAGGTACAGGATATTTTATAAAATCATTTATTTCTGTCAGTCTGGATTCCAACAGAGTTAACGATACATTGTTTCAGTATTCTGTTTCTCTTCCCGGATTTCAGAGAAACGTATTGTATGAAGAATTCACATCCAATTCCAGCCCATCCTGTGCAAATAATAATGATTTTTTAAATATATTTGTCAACAGAAATTTTGACAGCGTTGTAGCAATAAAATACCACACGGGACTATTAGGACTGGATTCATTTTACATTCAAAACCCTGTTCAGGCAGATGCCCGCATGAGATATTATTACATATCGGCTGTACCTACAACTTTTGCTGATGGCAAATTACCGGTGTCGATTCCTTATGGTGACAGTACAAATCTTTACAATCCCTACTACAGCAGAATGAGAATAGGTACACCTTTCAATATAACCGTTGTTGATGAAAATGTTTCTGATGATTCAATAAGGGCAACTGTAAATGTAAGTGTTGCTTCAGCTGTGCCTGCCGGCAATTTTGTTTTAAGAATCAATGCTGTTGAAAGATATGTCAATCTTGAAGGTCAGGGCACAAATGGTGAAACTAATTTTTATGATATCTTCAGAGCAACATATCCTGATACTAACGGAATATCAATATCCCCGGAAGTAGGTAATTATCAGTTTCAGTATACTTATTACAAAGAACCTTTCTGGGTTGATTCGATGATATACACTTCCGTATTCATACAAAACAACAATAACAGGGAAGTCATGAATTCAGCAAAAGGCAGGAACATCGTTGTGAATAATCACAGAAATTCTTCACAGCTCAGTTATCTGAAAGCTGATCCGCTGAAGGTAAATTATGACTTTGGCAGAAGTAAAATTAATTTTAGTGAAGATGTACTTGATACTATACAGACTTCTTTAAACGTTGAATTGTTTGAATCGTTTTTTCCTCCGCTCGGATGGAGGGTATATAATCAGGACGGGTTTATAACTTTTCAGCAGTTCACCGGTGCAAATGGTCCGACAATAAGCGGTGCTAAATGTGTCTTTATGGATTTTTTTGACTATAACATAATAGGTCAGAGAGATTCAATGTATTCAAAGGTTTACAGGGATCTGATTGATCTGGATACCGTGAGGTTTGATTATGCCTATGCGCAGTATTCCACTTCGGGTTCATACATAGACAGTCTCACAGTAAAAATATCTACTGACGGGGGACTGACATTTCCCTCTGAGATATTCAGGAAAGGAGGAAATGAGCTAGCTACAGCACCTCAGACAACTACCTATTTTGTTCCATCAAATAGTACGATGTGGAGATCATATAAATATTCGCTGCAAAATATAGTTTCTGTGAACAGTGATGGAATCAATGTGCCTGTAAGATTTTCCCTTAATCAAAATTATCCTAATCCATTCAATCCAGAAACTGTAATAAGTTACGAGTTACCTGTTTCTGAAACAGTGATCCTTAAAGTCTTTGATATTCTGGGTAAGGAAATTAAAACTCTTGTCAGTGAGAAACAAAACAGCGGAGTTCATCAGGTCAGTTTTAATGCTTCAGGTCTTCCTAGCGGAGTTTATTTTTATCAGCTTAATACACAGGGCTTTACTGATACAAAACGAATGGTGCTGATCAGATAAAGATTGCATTAATTATTAGTGAGACTTATGCATTAAACAGATTTTATTATTAGATAAATTTTTTTATGAAAGATTATTTATTTACCGCATATTGCTTTATAATAATTATTGGTTCTTCAATCTTGTATCAACCGGGAAAAACATATTCACAAACTCCGGTATATCTCACTTTTACTACTCACAATGAGGATGCCGAACCATATAATAATTTTAATTACTATAAGACAAGAAGAAATTTTATTGTTCAGCTGGCAGACTCCATTGTTGCCAAAGGAGCTAAATGGAATTTTCAGTCTGACTGGAAATTCCTTTTTGCCGTAAAAAATTTTGATACCGGAAGTGTTGTATTGAATACAAACGGTAAAAATATAATAAAATGGCTGATTGAAGACAGAGGGATTGACTGCGATCCACATTCGCATGAAAGCAACCTGTATAATTATGCGGACGTTGCATATCTGCATTCTCAGCTTGGTATCACGCCGAGTAAGGTAGTAGGAGGATTTTTATATGATACTGTTGTAAACGGAAATAACTGGGAAAATCTTGAAGACGGAATGTACGGAAGATATTATACAAATTATTTCTGGCAGCCTGATATTCTCTGGGGAGGAGGTACTCCGAATCATGTTAATGATCCGCAAAATTTTGGCGTATGGAAACCGCAAAGCATGGCAAACTATTATACTCATGATACTTCAAAACATCTCACACTTATCGGAAACGGATGTAACAACAAAATTTACGATACATCAATTGTAACAACTTCAGTTCAAAGAATCAGAAATCTGGTAAATGCCATAACTTACAGGGCCTTTCCGGATTCCGGATTTTATACCGCTACTGTACATACACAGATCGGATCATTAAATGCATTACAGATCCTGAAAGTTGTACAGTTCATTGATTCCGTAAAAACCATGGTAACTGCTGGAAAAGTTGTGTGGAAAAATCTTGATGACATATACGAGACATGGAATACAGAATACGGTAAAAAACCATTCCGGACCTCTTGTTCGGCTCTGCCTTCTGTTTACAGTACTTTAAATGTCAAAATCATTCAGGAAGGATTTTACGACCCTGTACTGAACAGGCTTTCACAAAGCGACAATGTAACTCTTTATCTGAGAAATGCCTCTTCGCCCTTTGCTTTGATTGATTCTTCAGATGCAGTCATTGATTCATTATCCTTTACAGGAAGTTTTGTTATTTTCAGAGCGCCTTCCGGAACATATTATTATGATGTTGTTCACAGAAACTGCATTGAGACTTTCAGCAAATCAGGAGGTCAGTCATTTATTCCGGGCACAGTTATGAATTATGATTTTACAGCTTCCGGTGCACAGGCTTACGGAAGTAATATGAAATTAAAAGGCGGCAGATACTGTCTTTACAGCGGTGAGTGCAATGGCGACGGTATCATAGATCTCGGAGATTTGCTGCTTATAAGTAATGATGCAGGAATATTTAAGAGCGGTTATGTAAAAACAGATACAGACGGCAATAGTACTGTCGACCTCAATGATCTTCTTATCGCATATAATAATTCGGCATTATTTGTTCAGGCGGTTTTACCTTAAGAAAAATATTTTCCGGACATAATATTTTTCTGGTTTTCCGGTTATCTTTGTAAAATTATATTAAATCAGTTTCTATTATGCAAATGAAATACAGTCACATCAGATATTTATCTCTTTAAGTTTTTCCATAAGCCATTTCTTTCCCGCCATGGATTTATTCTTAAGCTGCTCTTCAATTTTATAAAGTAACTTATCTTCTTTTAGTGATCTGTATCTGACTATCAGATCAAGCATTTTAATAAAGTTACTGAAATTCGATTTGTAATTCTCATCTACAAGTTTGTTTTTATTCAGAAAATGCTGAAAGGAATCTGAAGTATAGTACAAAGATTCATAATCTCCTGTTTCATAATAAATTTTTAGCGAGAGGATTTTAAGAAGAAATTTAAACTGTGAAAAGTCAGTATCGGTCCTGCTGATGTATTCCAGAGCCCTTGCAAATTCTTTTTTGGAAAAACATATAAGAGCCATGGAATAATTAACAGCATCGTCTGCATGTTCGGAATTCAGCTTGTGTGAATAAGAATTTATGAAATCCTCAACTCTTTTGAATTCACCTGAAGCAATTCCGGTATGTATAACAGTGCTGAAAGCCGACATTGGAAAATATCCCGGATATGCGGAATAAAGATCTTTCTCAAACATTAGCATATAAATATCAAAGCATTCTCTTGAAAAATTATCCTTGCCGGAATCAATCTTCTTAACGCAGGAATTTGTAAGACATATATAAAGTCCGAGCCTTTCCAGCAGTGAAAATGAACTGTCGTTGTCAAGCAATGATTTTTTGAAATCAAAATATAAATCATCACTTTCCGGATTTGTAATTGATATGTACATTTTATAATAGACTTTCAGAATCTTAACATCTTTCTCTGAAGAAGCAATATTTTCAAAATCATTAATTGTCTTTTCCAGATTGAATCCTTCCAGCAGCCGTACTGCAAAATTCTTTTCATTATATACATTGTATAGCTTTTGAAATTCGAATAAATTGACAAGTTTGAAAATTTTAATGAGATAGAAATAACTCAGATACTCGGAAGACCTGATTCCGGAATTGTCTTTGTATAATTTCAGATTGTCACCAAACTGCCTGCTCGATGATTTTAGTTCTTCAATTACGAATTTTTTATAAAAATATTCCTCGCCATCGAATTCATTTTTAAAAGTCAATTCTTCAAGAGATTTGATTTTTTTCTCAAAGATCCCTGTTAGCTTTCTTTCTGAGAGTTCGCGGAGGAATTTTTCGCTGAAATCAAACCTGTCCTTTTCAAATCTCAGAAAGGACAGGTATCTTTCAGCAAGTAAAGTAATATCCGAAAATAGATTTCTTATGGAAGCATCATTGTAATCTTTTGATCCGGTTGAAAATATTCCTGTATAAAGTTTTTCTTTGGTAAGGTTTTTGTTATCATATCCGGGGTGATATATTGACATGAATTCAAATAAAAGTTTGACCTTTTTATTCTTATTATGATAAGGCGAGTTTAAAAATTCACCGAATCTTTTCAACTCTTCGTTTGAAAAAGTCTTCAATATGTCTATGATCCTATAATTCAGCATTGCCTGATTGTGATGATAAAAAATTCTATCTCTTCTGAATTCTCACATTAAAATATTCTGAATTATTTTCCTTTTGTTAAAAATCAAATCATCAACCTAATGTTAATTAACTTCCCCTGTAAGTAGAATAACCAAAAGGGCTGAGCAACAGGGGAATATGATAATGCTCATCGCTGTCTATCTCAAATATTATTTCAACGTAAGGATAAAAATTTCTGAGTCCCTTACTTTTAAAATAAATTCCCGATTCAAATTTCATTTTGTAAATGCCTTTCCCGGGAATTGTGCCGGCTTTTAAAAGATCTTTTATCCTTCCGTCACTGTCAGTCTTTCCTTCAGCAAAGATTTCCCAGTTATTATCCTTAAAGAAATGCAAACTAATATTTATCCCTGCTCCGGGTTTTCCGGAAGAAGTATCGAGTACATGTGTTGTAATGACGCTCATAAAATTTTCTCCAGTCTTAATTTTGTAATTTTGCCTTGCTCTTTCATTGCTGTTTTAATTTCAGTTACGGGATCGTTTTTAATTCTCTCTTTTATAATTGAAAGCATTTCATCCGCGGATTTTCCCGTTGCGCAGACAATAAAAATAAATCCGAATTTTTTCAGATAATCCGCATTGAATTTTGAAAGTTCTGTAATTGTAAGAATTGAGGCTTCATTTACTCCTGCCTGCTCTCTTTCAGCAAGAATTTTTGAGGAAGAATATTTCTCTTTTAAAGAATCAATATCCCCGATCAAAGGGTGATGCTCAAATGCTTCCAGCCAGTCTTTCTCATTCAGAGAATTCCAAATATTTTCAGAAATTTCAATTGTTTCATTTATTGATTTGAAAGGTCTGCTGCTTATCATTTTATTCACCCAGTTATGCGATCCGCAGCAACGGGTAAATGCTTTGAAAGCTTCTTCATGACTTAATGTGTTAATTTTTTCCAGACTCATTTATAATTGAATTTTCATTTCACATTAACGGGAACTGTAAATATGCATCAGAATTTGTTTTCTGCTGATACTTTAAACAATAACAAAAATATTTATTCATGAAACAATTCCTATAAGCCTTAGCCTGCTTACTCCTCCGTCGGGAAAAATATTCAAACGCACATGTGTAAATATATCCGTGCTTCTGATTTCAGTTTCAAATATATTTTCCATGTCTCCTTTCAGTTTGGTTTCAGGAAGAATTTCCCTCCAGGAAATTCCGGAACCGGTAATATTATCATCATTTACATCCGTATCATAACAACCTTCAATCGAACATCTGTCCGGATAATTACCTTTGAAATAATTTGTATCAACAATGATTTTTTTAATCTGACCCGGAGCGGCTAATTTTAAAATACACCAGTCATATCCCGGAATCCTTTTCCTTTTAGTTTCCCAGCCGTCACCCATATTCCCGCTTCTTCCCGGTGAAATAAGATTGTCTTTTGATCCAAAGAACATATCATTGCAGATCAAAACTTTTCCTCCGTTCAATAGTGAAGCAAGGTCAATAAACTCTTCCGATATGACCGGCTTAGCAACATTTCCATAAACTCGGAATCTTGCAACTCCTCCGTCGGGATAAATATTTAATTTAATATGAGTCCAGCTTTCAGAATTATTAACCGCAAATAAATTCTGGGATCCCGGATTAAGAGGAGATTTCGGAAGTATCTCCGTCCATTCGATCTTATCGGATAAATATTTTTCCGTATCTGCTTCTTCCTGAAGATTACATGCCTGAACAGAAGCATAAGGCGGGTGATTTCCGAGAAAATGATTTGTATCAATATCAATTCCCTTAACGGTTCCGGGAACGCCAAGCCTGATTATACACCAGTCAAATCCCGGTTCTCGCTTTCTTCTGGATTCCCATCCGTCCATCCATTTTCCTGAATCAGTGAACTTACCAGGAATAAAAACACCTCTTCCTTCTTTGAGTAAATTCTCTTTGGCGGCAAAGAATTCATCACTTGCTATTAATGCCCTGCCTCCGTTTCTTTCAGATGCAAGATCTACTAGTCCTGCAAATGAAGAAATTGTATAGTTCTGTTCCATAAGTTAAATTGTTTTCTAAAAGCTTTCTTTATCCAGTTCTGTAAGATTATCAAAGATCTTTAAACTTTTGATGTGTTCAAACTTTTTTTCAATTCACCATAAGGATAAGAAATAATTCCGTCCTGATTAAAAATCATTTTGCCGCGAAGATAAGTTGCTTCTATGGTTCCGTATAATTCCATTCCTGAATAAGGTGTCAGTTTATGCCTGTGATATAAAATATCTTCGTTAACACGAAATTTCTTATCCGGATCAAATACAGTCAGATTTGCCTCGAATCCTTTTTCAATTTTGCCCGCACTGTTCCCCAATCCTAAAAATGAAGCAGTGTTTTCGCTCATCAGCTTCGAAACATCCTCTACTTTGAATCCTCTCTTTCTTGCCTCTGTCCATACGGCAGAAAGTCCAAGCTGTAAACCTGAAATTCCACCCCATGCTTTTTCAAAATTTCCTTCTTCGTGACATTTCAGATCAGGATCACATGGCGAATGATCGCTTACAATAAAATCTATTACGCCGTCTTTAACTGCAGCCCAGAGCTTTTCTCTGTTTGCATTATTCCTGATGGGAGGCGTGCATTTAAATCTTGTATCGTGACCGGATATATCTTCGGAAGAAAAAATCAAATAATGAGGACAAGTCTCGCAGGTTAATTTTAATCCTTCATTCTTGGCTTCTCTGATTAATTCTATTGCATAAGATGAAGATAAATGAACAATATGTATATGAAAATTAAAATCCCTGCAAAGTTTTATCAGCACTTCTATCGCTCTGATCTCCCATTCATCAGGGCGTTTTCTGAGAAAAGAGTTGTATGAAAATTCTTCATGTCCGGTAAATTTTGTAAAGCCGCAGTCTATTTCAGCATGAACAAGCAGCGGAATTTTATATTCTGATATTACTGACAGTGCTTTGCGGAGATCATTTTCATTTACAAACGGAAAATCTTCAATGCCGGAATCAACCATAAATGCCTTCAGTCCGAATACACCTTTCCTGATAAGTCCTTTCAGTTCGTTTATGTTTCCCGGGACAAGTCCTCCGTAAAATCCGCAGTCAACAGAAAGTTTATTTCTTGCAGCAGCAGCTTTTACATTAAAGGCATCGGCAGACGTTGTGACCGGTGAACTGTTCAACGGCATATCAACAAGCATTGTAATTCCTCCTGCTGCAGCTGATCTGGTTGCTGTTTCAAATCCTTCCCACTCTGTCCTTCCCGGTTCATTTATGTGAACATGTGTATCAATCAGCCCGGGCATTATTACAAGCCCGCCGTAATCCGTAATTTCACAATCAATTTCATCTGAATAATTTAAGATTTCCTTGATAAGGCCTTCTTCAATAACGACAATGGCTTCTTTAATACCGGATTTGGTCACAACATTTTTGCTTTTCAAAGCAGTTTTCATAAAGCAAAAATAATTTCTAAAATTGCGAATTACAAACCATTTGAAGTTAATTTTCATAAAGATTCAGTAAATTGCAAATGTACTCCGCCAAATTTCCGAAGTTATCATCTGCAAAAATTCATCTTTTAAAATTTATTTTTTATCATGCATATTCATTGTTTTACTCTCCGGGAAAGCTTTTGTCATATACTCAACTTTTATCAGACTAAAATTCTAAACCGGAAAAGAAATCATTTACAATATTATTAATCTTCTGCATCTGCTATATTTACAAAAAAATTTTTATGTCTGCCATTATTAAAAGCAATAATTACGGAAAATCCAGGGTCCGTGTTCTTAAAGTAAAAAGAGATTCACCTGTTCATGAAATAAAAGAAATGAACGTAAATATTCAGCTGGAAGGTGATTTTGATACTGTACACACCGAAGGTGATAACAGAAAAGTTCTGCCGACTGATACAATGAAGAATACTGTCTATGTTCTTGCAAAAGAAAATCCGGTTAATTCAATTGAAGAATTCGGCACAGCTCTCGGTAATTATTTTCTGGATAATAACAAACAGGTTTCAAAGGTCTCAATTGAGATCGAAGAGAAACTCTGGCAGAGGATCTCCGTTGAAGATCCCGTTACAAAAAAAATGAAGCCGCATGACCATTCATTCATCAGTTCAGGAGATGAGAAAAGTACGGCAGAGATTGTTGTTAGCAAAAAAATTAATACGGTTAAGTCCGGGATCTCAGGTCTTCTCGTGCTGAAGACAACGGATTCGGGATTTGAAAATTATATAAAAGATAAATTCACAACTCTGAAGGAAACAAATGACAGGGTATTTTCGACAAGTGTAAAAGCGGTATGGAGTTATGCAAATCAGGAAGTAAATTATATAAAAATATGCGCTCTTGTCAGACAGATCATACTTGAAACATTTGCGGCGCATCACAGTTTATCCGTTCAGCAGACTCTGTATGAGACAGGAAAGAACGTAATTGATGCGTTAAA
>CAZLOL010000028.1:0-4138 GCA_964561045.1 uncultured Ignavibacteriaceae bacterium
TCCCTTCCCTCAGTGCAAAGGATGAGAGCGTCATCTTTTCTATATTAAGATCGGAAAAAATCTGTTCGAGAATCACAGCCCCTGCCGTAATTATATCAGCCCGTTTAGGATCAAGCCCCGGAATGCTTAATCTCTGAGCAAGAGTTTCGGCGCCGTATATTTTATCTATAGCCGTTTGAAATGGTTTTTTCTTAATTATGAAACCATTCAGGTTAATCTCATAATCCGCAGCCGGATTATTATCAGCGCTGATTATTGAACCGATATTAGTGATGGTTCCGGAAGAGCCTACGGCAAGATCATACTTTTCATCTTCAAGAGCTCTTACTATCTGATTAATTGCGCCTTTGACAAATATTTTCGAATTCTTCAGATCGCTCTTACTGACCTTTTCATTCAGGGAAAATTTATTTGTAAGACGAACAGCGCCGACCTTCAGACTGCTGGCAATCCTGACCTCGCCTTTCTCCCCTATCAGAAACTCGGTGCTTCCGCCGCCTATATCAACAAGTAGAATTTTTTTATTGTAAATATCCAGAGACTGCAGAACTCCAAGATAAATAAGACGCGCTTCTTCATAACCTGATACAATATTGATTTCGATACCTGTTTCATCAAAAACTTTTTGTGTGAACTCCTGCTTATTCAGTGCTTCCCGCGTTGCGCTTGTAGCAACTGCAATGATCTCCGCTTTGAACGAATCACATATCAGCTTGAATCTCTTTAAAGTCTCCACTCCCCTTTCAATTGAATCAGGCGAAATATATTTCATATCATTCGAACTGCTGCCGAGACGCACGACTTCCTTCGCTCTTGTCAGCACTGTGAATCTTTTCTTGCTGTCTATCTTTGCTATGACAAGATGAAAAGAATTTGTTCCGATATCTATAGCAGCAAGTATATTATTCAATTGTGTTTCGTTTTAATGAAAATGTTTAAAAATAAAAACTCATCAATTAATTTATCACACAGAATCCCCAGTTCAGTAACCGCAGAATCCGCAGAACATTTTCCGCAGAATTTTCAGAACGCTATTCTCAGAAGCACACAGAAAGATAGGATCAAATAAAAGCAAAATATCAGGCAAGATAATCACATACTTAACTTAGCTGCTCTATTTAAAATATTCTGCAAATTCCGGGAACAATTTTCTGCGAATTCTGCGAAAAACATTCTGCGGATTCTGCAACCTATTTTACAGGATTCATTTCTCAGATGTGATTTCTGATAAAACATCCTTTTTTATCATGCAACTGTCAATAAGCCAGCAGGATTTTATAAAAACCTCTTCAACAGGAATATCATTAATATTATCTGTATGAGACTGAATGCAGATCTTGTTCTCCCCGAAAGGTGCCCATTCGTATCCGTGAGTTGGTCCGAAAAGTGAAATAATATTTGCATCTACTCCTCCGGCTACGTGCAAAGTTCCGGTATCATTTGTTATGTAAAGATCTGTAAGTTTTATTACAGCTCCGACTTTTCTGATGGGTGTGTTTTCTATCAAAGTACATTTAATACCGGCTTCGAGTAATCTGTCTCTTACATCATCCGTGATCTCCTTGTCTATCATACCTGAAGTAATCAGAAAATAACAGTTATATTTATCATGAAGCTTTTTTATGAGCTCAATGAAATTTTCTTTCTTCCATCTGTTCGGAACCTTGCCTGCTCCGGGATGCAAAGAAATTATCAGTTTGCTTTTATCCTGAAAATTCTTATCAGTAAAATTCTTTGCAAATTCAATTTCCTCTTTGCTCAAAAGGATTCTTACATTTTTCTTTTCCTGTTCCGAAAGATCACAGCCTATCTGCCTGCCGACATCCAGATTCCTTTCTGTCTGATGGAGCTTTCTGGAATCCCAGCCGAAATCAGATTTTACATTCAGAAGGTATTCTACTGAATTGATCTTTTTATCAATGCTCTTCACACCGACCCTAATCTTTGCCCCGGAAAAGAAATTTATAAAATGAGATGTTCTTGAGATAGAAACGGTAGATGGAACTATGCCGATCTGATAATCATGATTTTTCAATTCCCTGTAAAAATCCATCAGGTTTTTGAACGGAGCTTTCCTGTATGTTATTACTTTGTCAATGTATGGGTTTATATCACTGAATAAAATTTCGTAATTGATGGGTGATGCAACGAGTGTAATATGTGCTTTCGGAAATCTTTTTCTTATGGCTGCAAACAGCGGAACGGAACATAGCATATCTCCGAGCTGATTGTGCTGTCGGACTATCAGTATATTTTTAACTTCATCAGGACGGATGCTGTCAATATCAACAGGCTTTTCTGATCTTCCAAAAATCCTAAATAAATATTTTAGCATGTACGGAATTATTTTATTTCTTCGAACTTTGCATCTGTGATATTATTATCATCATTATGCTTTTTTTCATTTACTGATTTCGATTTGTCATAAGTTTTCTTTGCAGGATAAGAATTACTCCTGTATTTCCGTATCATATTTCTTAGGATCGATAAAATTATAAAAGTCACTATCAGTATGACTATGATTCTGTTCATAATTGGATTTTATTTTACCGCTTTTACATTAACCGGATTATAATATTCAATAGCCGAGTGTTCAGGTTTAAGTATCTCAGCAATTAAATTTTCAAAGTCTTTCTCATTATTTACAAAATCTATCTCTGCGGAATTTACTATCATAACCTTCGTAGCTTTGTACCTGAAGAAAAAATAATTGTATCCCTCGTTAAGATCTTTAATGTATGATTCCTTTATTTCCTTTTCGATATCCCTGTCCCTGTGCCGGATGTTCTGCATCAGTCTTTCTAAGTTAGACTGCAGGTATATAATTAGATCGGGCACTACTATAGTTCGCTCAATAAGAGAAACAATTTTTTCATAAAGCTTTAGTTCATCATCCTGAAGATTAAGATATGCGAAGATCTTATCCTTTTCAAATATATAATCCGCAACATAATACTCGTGAAACAGATCTATCTGCTTTATCTCCTGAAGCTGCTTATACCTGCTCATAAGAAAATACATCTGAGTGTGAAATGCATAGCTTACGGGATCATTATAAAATTTTTCCAGGAAAGGATTGTCCTCAAAATTTTCCAGAATGAGCTTGGCGTTAAGTCGTTCGGATAGTTTCTTTGCAAGAGAAGTCTTTCCTACTCCTATCACACCTTCTATTGCAATATATTTTATCTTCTTATCTTCCAAATAAATTTATTTTTCAGTGCCGCTGAGTTTATATTTAAAGACTTTAAGTTTGTCTTTTGTATCTTCAAGTAACTGTGCAATGCTCTTCTTAAAGACCGGGTGCAAGAACCCGGGAGCGATTTCTTTCATTGGAACAAGAACAAACCTTCTGTTCTCAATTTGTCCGTGCGGAACTTTCATTTGATCCCTGTTAATTACCTCGTTTCCATAAAATAAAAGATCTATGTCAATTTCCCTTTCGGACCATTTCTTGTTTTCTTTTCTGCCGATAAGCTTCTCTATGCTTTTAAGCTCATTCAGCAGATCTTCAGCACTCAGTTCAGTTTGAATTCCTATGACAGAATTAAGATAATCTTCCTGCTTAATATTTCCCCAGGGTTCTGTTTCATATATTTCTGATCTGGCAAATATTTTTGTATTTGAAAGCCCGCTTATTTCTTCAATTGCTTTTTCAATGTAAGAGATCCTTTCACCTTTGTTTGAACCGAGTCCAAGATATACAGTCTGCATCTTAATCCCTGTTTAAAGTATTTTCAATTTCAACTGAATCAATTATGCCAAGCGGTGCATTGGGCTTTCGGATTTTCACATTCACTGAAATTATATGCGCAAAATTATCAATAATTTCCCTGCAGATATACTGATTAACGGATTCAATCAGGTTGAATTTTTTCTGAGTAAATATTTTTTCAACAACTTTGTAAACCGATAAATAATCAACAGTCTTACTGATATCATCCGAATCGCCGAGCGAGCTGATGTCGCATTTCATTTCTATATCAACCTCAAATTCATTCCCATACTCCTTCTCATATTCAAGCACGCCATGATATGCATAAAACTTCGCATTATTTATTCTGATTATTGTCAAATGTTTATAGAGTTGAAATTTATTCGTTATTTGTTATTCGTTATTGTTAATAATTTAAAATAATTA
>CAZLOL010000028.1:4238-24422 GCA_964561045.1 uncultured Ignavibacteriaceae bacterium
GTTGAAATTTATTCGTTATTTGTTATTCGTTATTGTTAATAATTTAAAATAATTATAATCTTATGAATCTTACAAATCATATAATTCTTACAAATCTTATGAATCTTACGAATCTTTTGAATCTTTTGAATCTTTTGAATCTAATTTTTCTTCTTCTTTGAAGTTTTTTTAGCGGACGTTTTTTTAACTGTCTTCGCTTTACCTTTAGAATTTTTCCTCTTTAAAATCATTTTTGTAAGTTTAGTCTTTATCTTTTTTACTCCGCTCTTCTTTGAAGACTTTGATTTGGTCTTATCGAGAGCTTTCTGAACTGTTCTTCCTATATCCGCAGGAGAATCCGAGATAAGTATTCCGCATTCTTTCATCACCTTTATCTTCTCATCAGCTGTTCCCTTACCGCCTGAAATAATAGCGCCGGCATGTCCCATCCTTCTTCCCGGAGGAGCTGTTTTTCCTGCAATGAAACCGATCACAGGTTTCTTTACATTCTTTTTAATATAGTAAGCGGCTTCTTCTTCAGCATTTCCGCCTATCTCACCGATCATAACAATTGCTTCTGTATCTTTGTCTTCATTGAATAACTTAACTGCATCTATGAAACGTGTTCCGATGACAGGGTCGCCTCCGATGCCTATGCAGGTTGATTGTCCAATTCCGAGATTGGTAAGCTGCCAGACAGCTTCATAAGTCAGTGTTCCGCTTCTTGATATCACTCCAACTTTTCCTTTCTTATGAATAAATCCCGGCATTATGCCGATCTTGCATTCTCCCGGAGTTATTATTCCCGGACAGTTAGGTCCGATGAAACAAACTGAATGAGTATCAGTATTCTTTTTCTTTACGTAGTCATAAACTGTTATCATGTCTTTTGTCGGAATGCCCTCTGTAATACAGACTATTACATTTATACCTGCATCAGCTGCTTCCATTATAGCATCGGCTGCAAATGAAGCCGGTACAAATATAACAGAAGCATTTGCACCGGTTGATTTTACTGCATCCTTTACTGAATTGAAAACAGGTACACTGTTCTGAAATTTAGTTCCGCCCTTTCCCGGTGTGACGCCTGCAACCACATTCGTTCCGTATTCTATCATTTGACTTGCATGGAATGTCCCTTCAGAGCCGGTTATCCCCTGTACTACTACCTTTGTTTTTTTATTTACTAATATGCTCATTTAAATTTTTTTATTTTTTAGTTACTACGTTATCCTTTATTTTCCATTTTCCTTTGCTGTCAGCTACAAGGTTGTATTTAACTACCATGTCCAGTTCCTGATCCTTGTTGCTTACATTGTCAATTTTTTTAATTCTGACTTCTACGGTTGCTTCATTATCTTTCTGCGAAATGATCTTTGGCTCTTCCAGAACAATAATTTTTTTTGTATTCTTGTAATTCGCCTTGAACCTGTTCACGTCGCTGCTTGTCCACTGCTGGCTTGCCTTTGTCATATTCTTTTCAAAATTACCGCCCTCTCCCGTTCCACGCTGAAGCAGCTCAATATAATCAGTGATTGCATTCTTTGGATTGTCCAGTCTCTTGTTAAGTTCTTTTTCTTTCTGAACTAAGTTCTTCTTTTCTGTTTTTTGATTTGCGGTACTGGATGAATCTGTACCTGTGTTCAGGGAATCTATTTCCGCAGAAGATGAATCCGTTCCGTTCTGCAGATTTTTCAGACGCTCAAATTCTTCGCGCTCTTTTCTTTCTTTTTCCTTATCTACATTTTCCTGATTCGGAGGAATGAATGTCTGTGGCTCTTCTTTCTTCCCGCACGACTGCAGTAATATTAAAGAAAAAATAAATATTGTTAATGCTGAAAATATTTTATTTGTTACAAACATTAAGTTATTTTTATGCAAAATAGATTATTACAGTTTGATTATCAATTTACATTTGGTTCATAAAGTTTGTTAAGTTCATAAAGTTTATAAAGTTTATAAAGTTTATAAAAACAGCAATACTTCAATTCATCCAGGAGGTTATCTTTGAAGATTTCAAAATTGTTATATTGCGGGAATACAAAATGGCAGTAGAAAAATCCGGAAATCAAAAAGACCATACTTTTCAGTGAACACTGAACCATGCCGGAAAACTAATTTATACAAAAAATGTTTTTCCGGAAAGCATGAAAACCCAGGAAACCCTTATTGGCACTACATTACAGGTATATAGGGCAGAAATGACCAACTTTCCCTTTTCAAAAAATCAATATAATTTCACATAAATTTTGTTCCTTTTATGATGTTATTCCGCAAATAAATTTCCACATTCGTCCAGAATGTCAGATATTTTTCCCGAATTTAATATAATAAAGAAGAAGTATTATTTATCTCTCACAGACTACAAAGATTTTCACAGATAATATCGATTATGAATTTTAAAATTTACTTTAGCTGATCTCTTTATATTTTGGGATTTATTTTTTACCGCAAATTACACAAATTCTCACGAATCAGATTATAGTTTTACAGCAAAAAACAATATAAAATTTAGTGTTAATTCGTGGAATTATTGCTATACCAAACTTCAATGTTGTTTTATTTGCATTCAAATAATTGGCTAGGGTTAATCAAAGTATAATGTTTTAAAGATAACATAAGTGTTTATAAATTAACCGGAAGATACATGAATTTAGTTTTAAAATTAGTAAGATAATTGCTCCTAAAAAATAAAGTATAATTTATATTTGAATTTCCCGGATTCCCGCTCCCACCTTTATTTCTTAACGTTTATTACAAAATTTAAAGTACAAGAAATGCAGTCGGGCGGGAACAAAAACCATGGTATATAGCCGCAAAACAATTAAATTGCTTCATATAACAAATATGATATACCGGGTGACTCAATTCGGAATACAGTAAGTTAAATTTTCATAATGAAATCTGCTAGTAATTACAAAAATAAAAAAATCCTAATAATAATAACTCCCGTAATCCTTTATTTAATTCTGATTCTCAATGGAGTTTTAGGAGTTGATTTTGGTTTACATTGGGATGAATGGTATTTTATTAGTCAGGCAGCCGATGCGGTCAGAACCGGTGTTTTATTACCAACAAAATATGCTTATCCGTCATTTTGTTACTTTGTTTCATTATCAGCAGCTGAAATTTATAAAATAGTTTTTAATATTGAGAATGCTGCATTATTAAATACAGATAATGATTTCAAAATATTTTTAAGAATTATTTTCCTGACGATATCTTCATTGACAGTATTCTGGGTTTACTGGTTAACTTTAAAAGTATCTAAAAATTATTTGACTGCGTTGATTGCAGGTTTAATAATATTAGCTTCCTTTGAATTCAGTTATCACTCAAGATGGGCAGTAACAGACACCGTTGCAGTTCAATTCACAATCCTCTCTTCATTAATTTTGTTTTTAGGCTTTGGCAGAAATAAAACAGTAATATTAAGTTCGTTGATCGCAGGTTTTGCAATGGGAACCAAATATACCGCAGGGATAATAAGCATCAACATACTTTTTTATATTTTAATCGGGTCAGGATTAAAAAAGGCAGATATTAAGAAAACTGTTACAGAATTATTTCTTTTTGTTATTATTTTTTTAACCGGATTTATTATCACAACGCCCGGTATAATTCTGGATAATGAAAGATTAATAAATGATGTCCTTGTGCAAAAGAATATGTATACAGACGGACATATTGGACATACTGTAAATGCCGGCTTTAGTCATTTTTTCAAAATTGCAGAATATATAATATTTGAACTCTTTTCTAAAAGTTCTGTGGTTTCATCAATTATTTTTATATTCAGTATTGCCGGATTTATTTGGGCACTGATGAAAAAGAAATGGCTGTTGTCAGGATTAATGATAACGATGTTCATATATATTGTTTATATCTCTTCAAATAAGGTTATGATTGTCAGAAATTTATTATATGTGTTTCCTTACATTGCAATATTTTTCTCCTTGGGTGTTTACAGCTTTTTGATTGTAATTCAGAATAGAAAAATCAAATATTTTTTTACAGCATTGATTCTTATCCCGCTTGTTTATTCCTGTACAAGTGTATTCTCATCATCGTTAACTATTAAGAATAAATCAGAGATAAATTCCCCTATAGAACTAAGTAAATATTTAGAACAAAATAGCGATAAACATTTTGTTTTTTCAAAAAAAGTATTGCCTTTGGTTTCACCTAAATTTAAAAATACACGGCCATCCCGGGAATCATATCTTATCTTATATCTAAAAGAATACCCGTTTTATAAATACACCGCGAATATTCGTAATCAATTTGTTAAAGTTATAGGTATGGAGGATATTAATATTAATTACTATCCGACATGGGGAGGAGATGATAGAATTTTAATAATGAAATACCAGTTCGCTACAGAAGATATTCTGGATTTAACTTTTGATGAAGAAGATATTACTCTGCCCGAATCAATATCTGACAGTTCCTTGGTTCTAAAAATAAAATTTATACCTCAGGAAAATGATTCTTCTTCTTATAATAAACTATTTTTTAATGATTTATTGAAAGCATATATTGTAAATTCAGAGTCTCAGTTTGGCTTTATTGATTCTGCAAAGAAAGGAGTTGATTCTTATTATTATTCTTATAATAAACTGGTTTTTAACACTAAATTGAAAGCATATATAGTAAATTCAGAGCCTCCGTATATTCTTATTGATTCTGCAAAATGCAGATTGGATCCTGCAACACTATCTGCAACTTTCAGTTTTTATAACAGACCATCGGGGAAATCATATTTAGTAATTAAGCATCGCAGAAACCTTATAAGCTGGAGCAAACTTCCAATGTTTAATTCTAATGTAAATATGTTTAGTTACACTTTTCATGGCTCAGAAAAATATTCCGATTATGAAAAAATGAACACAACCGGAGATTCAAATGTAATTTATCCGGTTTTTACCTGTGATATTAAGGATGGCAATAGAAATCTTCTGGATAAAAATACTATTAATTACATTTTAAGAAGTGTCAGTAAAATATGCCCGTAATGAAATATAAAGAGTTATGTGTTATAAGAAATTGGTGAAGCCGGTAAATGCCGGCAATAACGATTTTGAATTTTAAAAATTGTTTGGAAATATAGTCATATTGACAAATAATTAAAAAAATCTTCTTTAAGCGATAATTTTCCGGAACGCGGATTATGCTGATATTGAGGATATAAGCTGATTGGAAAAAGAAAAATTCATAAATCTTATTCGATATTTAAGAATATAATACTTTTATTTTGAACATTTCTTAAAACAATTTAAAAAATCCGTTATTTTTCCTCTCAATCTGCATTATCCGCGTTTAGTTTTTTCATGTACAAAGTTCTAACTTTCAACTCATCTTTAACATTTTTATACTTCTCTGAAATCAGTATATTATAAAAATTTTCATTTATTGAATATTATTTTAATTACCGGCGGACCCTCTGCCGAAAGAGAAGTTTCGATTGCTTCCAGTAAAAGTATAGTAAAAGCGCTTAGAGATCTTGGACATAGTGTAAAAGTTGTAGATCCGATAAACGGCGATTTGAACATAAATGAGGATGAAATTTTTAGAAGCGGCGTAAAAAAGGAATCACCTTCTTTTGAGCTTCTGAATGAAATACATAAGGTATCTGACAGGAAAATTCTTGACTGTATAAACAGCAGTATTTTTGATAATATAGACCTGGCATTTCTCGGTGTTCACGGTAAGTTCGGTGAGGATGGAAAAATACAGACTTTACTTGAGCTGAGGGGCATCCGGTACACAGGTTCGAATGTGTTTTCATCTGCTCTTGCAATGGATAAGGATGTCTCGAAGATAATATTAAATTCAGCGGGAATAAAAACTCCGGACTGGATCGTAATAAGAAAGAGCTCAGGAGAACAGGATCTTAAAAATATAAATGGCAATATTCTTGATTCGATAGGCTATCCCTGTGTCGTAAAGCCAAATGATGAAGGCAGCACAGTGGGGCTTTCTATTGTACAGCCGGATGTAGAAGATATTCAGCTGGGAAATTCGATCTCTCTGGCATTCAACTATTCTGATAAAGTATTAATTGAAAAATATATAAAGGGAAGAGAGCTGACAGTTCCGGTGATAGGAAATGAAACATTTCCCGTAATAGAAATCCGCCCTATAGACGGATTTTATGATTACGAGCACAAATATACGAAGGGAATGACAGAGTATTTCTGTCCTGCTGATATACCTGCTGGCATAGAAAACAAAGCGCGTGAAGATGCACTAAAGGCACACAGGATACTTGGGTGCTCGGTGTATTCAAGAATAGATTTTATTTTAAATGAAAATAATGATCTTTATTGCCTGGAGGTAAACACACTTCCGGGAATGACTGAAACTTCTCTGGTTCCTAAATCCGCAGCAGCCATGGGAATGAGTTTCAATCAGCTTATAGAAAGATTAATAGAATTATCTTTACAAAAACAGTAAAATGGAAACAGAAAGAGACGGACTTTTAAAAAACATAGCAAGATTCATGAAATATAACTCAAGATTAGTTCTTGTTGTCATATTTTTTGCTGGTTTGCTTTCTCTTGCTGTTTTCGGTAATAAAGGCATTCTGCAGAGATACAGGCTTGAAACCGAAAGAAAAGAACTTGAAAAGCAGCTTGATGAAGAATATAAAAAGGCAGAAGTTCTTCGCAAGGAGATTGAGGAACTAAGAACATCGGATGAAAAAATGGAGAAAGTTGCCCGGGAAAAATACGGCATGACAAAAGACGGTGAGACTATTCAGAAAATTATTATTGACAGTACAAAATGACAAAAGAAATTATTTCGACATTAGAATCAATTCTGAAGATTAATTCACCTACGGGATATACAATTGAAGTAATCAGTTATATTGCCGGAATTTTCAAGGGAAATGATAAATTATTTATCAGTAAAACCAATAAAGGATCACTGCTTGTTTCTTTTGTAAAGGATCCGAAACTTGTTATAACAGGGCATATAGATACGCTCGGAGCAATGGTAAAGGAAATAAAACCGAACGGGACACTTGAAATAACTACGCTTGGAAGTTATCCTCTTAACTCTTTTGAAGGCGAATATGTATCAGTCAGAACCTCTAAAGGAAAAATTTTCAGGGGTACTTTCCTTCTGAACAATCCTGCAAGCCATGTCAACAGGAATGTCGGAACGGACAAAAGAGAAACAAAAACAATGTCCATACGTCTAGATGAGAAGGTTGCTTCTCCGGAGGATGTAATAAAATTAGGGATAAGTGTGGGTGATTTTATTTTTTATGATAACAGATTTGAATATACAAAAAGCGGTTTTGTAAAATCAAGATTTCTGGATGACAAAGCATGTGCGGCAATAATGATCGAATTGATCAGGGAAATGGGTGAAAATAAGAACCCAAGAAGCATTGGATTTTATTTTTCTAATTATGAAGAAGTAGGACATGGATCATGTGTAGGAATTCCTGACTCGGCAGAAGAACTTTTGGTGCTGGATATGGCAGTAATAGGAGACGGCTGTACAGGAAGGGAAGAAGCGGTTTCCATTTGCGCAAAAGATTCTTCCGGACCTTATGATTTTACAATGACAAATAAGCTTCGTGAACTTGCGGTAAAGAATAAAATAGATTTTGAAATTGATATATATCCGCATTACGGTTCGGACGGCAGCGCAGCATTGACAGCCGGATATGACGTAAGAGTCGGACTTATAGGACCGGGAGTCTCGGCATCTCATGGAGTTGAAAGAACTCATCAGAATGCATTAAAAGAAACTTACAATTTAACCAAAGCATACATAGAAAATTTCTAATACTTTTTTTGATTACAGCTTAAGAGAATTTACTTATTGCCGCAAGGATTTCGATTAACTGCGGAAATTTGTATTGAACTGATATGTATTTTCAAAAAATTTATATTATTCAATAAAATCATAAAGGAATTTATAATCTTTGAAAAGAGTAGTATCCGGAATCAAGCCGTCAGGTGATCTGACTATAGGGAATTATCTCGGAGCAATGAAGAGATGGGCGGAAAATCAGCATCTCGAAGGATACGAGAATTTTTTCTTTATAGCCAATCTGCATGCTATAACAGTGAAACAGGATGCCGGTCAGCTGAAGAAAAGGACATTTGATATTGTTGCCTGGCTGCTGACTGTAGGAGTAGATCCTAACAAATCAGTCATTTTTATTCAGTCAATGATTCCCGCTCACAGCGAGATATGCTGGATCCTTAATAACTATGTCACGATGGGAGAGCTGGGAAAGATGACTCAATTCAAGGATAAATCATCAAAGTCAGGGAAAGATGGACAGTTTGTAGGACTTTATGATTATCCAGTATTAATGGCAGGAGATGTTTTACTTTATGATGCCGATGAAGTACCTGTAGGTATGGATCAGACACAACATATAGAATTAGCAAGAACGATAGCTCAGAGATTTAACAATCAGCACGGAGAGATTTTTAAAATACCTAAGGCAACTTTGTCAAAAAGATCTGCAAAGATAATGTCATTAAACGATGCATCTAAAAAGATGAGCAAGAGTGAATCTGCTGACAGCTATATCGGAATGGATGAAGAGCCTGATGTAATAATAAAGAAATTTAAGAGAGCAGTTACTGATTCCGATAATAAGATCAGATTCAGCAAAGACAAACCGGAGATAAGTAATTTACTTACAATTTTTTCAGAATTTGCTGATAGACCTGCTGAAGATATTGAAAAGGATTATGAAGGCAAAGGCTACGGTCAGTTTAAGACTGACTTAGGAGAATTAGTTGCAAAAAAGCTGAAAGGTCTGCAGAAGACTTTTAACGAAATTAGAAATGATGAATTAAGGCTTAAAAATATTATTACGGAAGGAAACAGAAAAGCGGGAACAATAGCGAACGAAAAAGTTAGTATTGTTAAAGAGATATTAGGTTTGGTTTGATCCAAACGGATCAGATTGGATTTTGTAATGATCGATTCAATTAAAAAAGCAGATAAAAAAATTGATAGTTCCGTCACCAAAAGATAAAATAAAGCAGGACGAATTAAAAGCCGAAGGAGAGATACCCGTACACGTAGCTATTATTATGGACGGTAACGGCAGGTGGGCGCAGTCTAAAGGCTTATCAAGAGTATTCGGTCATAATGAAGGCGTGAATTCAGCAAGGGACATTGTGGAAGCTTCCGGACAACTTGGTGTAAAATATCTTACGCTTTATACATTTTCCACTGAAAACTGGAAGAGACCAAGGACAGAAGTAACTTTACTGATGAAACTTCTGATCAGATCTATACGTGATGAGACTGACAGACTGCATCAGAATGATGTAAAACTGATCGCAACTGGAGATCTTGGGAGTCTTCCTGAAAAAGTTATGAAAGAGCTGGAAGATGCAATGGATAAGACAAAGGATAACAAGCTGATGACATTAAATCTTGCATTGAGCTACAGCGGCAGATGGGATATATTGAATGCTGTAAAGAATATCCTGAAGGAACAAAATAAATCCGGAATCGATTTAAATGCATTTAGTGAAAAAGATTTCGAGAAATATCTTGCAATGAAAGGCATACCCGATCCGGATCTGATGATAAGGACAGGTGGAGAGTTCAGGTTAAGCAATTTTTTATTATGGCAGCTGGCTTACAGTGAAATTTACATTGATAATAATTACTGGCCGGATTTTAAAAGAAATCAGTTATATAAAGCAATATCAGTATATCAGAAAAGAGAAAGAAGATTCGGATTAACAAGTGAACAACTAAACAAGAAAAAGTCAAATTAAAATATGCAGAGTAAATCTATTCCTAAGATCACGTTTCTTTTTATATTAATATTTATAGCTTCAATATTTAATATTGCATTCTCACAAAATACAGGTCCGACAACATACAAGATCGCAAGTATCAGTGCAAAAGGGAATAAAAGTTACGAATCAAATACAGTAATATCTTATTCGGGATTAAACATCGGACAGGAAATAATTATACCTTCCGATGAAACGCGGGAAGCGCTGAAGCGGCTTTGGAACATCGGAATATTTTCTGATGCAAAAATTTACATTGATAAAAAATTCGGCAATGATGTATATCTTGTCATTGAAGTTGAAGAATTACCCAGAGTTGAAAAGATCGAGATCACAGGCAATGATGAGTTTTCAAATGATGACCTTAAGGATTATATAAACCTTGTAAACGGAGAAGTGATATCCGATCAGAAGCTGCAGGATATAAAATATAACCTTGAGAAATATTATTCTGAAGAAGGATACGGTCTGGCAAAGGTAAAAGTAGATAAACTGATCTCCGCAAATAATGAAGCAAGGATTAGAGTAAAAATCAATGAAGGTGAGAAGCTTACAGTTAGGAAAATTGATTTTCAGGGGAACAAAAGTTTGAGCAAAAGCGATCTTAAGAGCGCAATGGAAGAAACATCAGAAAAATCCTGGTGGAATATATTTGACGGAGCGACCTTTGACAAAAAGAAATATGAGGAAGACAAACAGCTGATTCTGAATTTTTACAGGGAAAATGGTTTTAAGGATGCCGTAATAGTCGAAGACAAGCTGGATATACTGCCATCAAAAGAAGATGTAAATATAAAGCTGGTTATTGATGAAGGCAAAAAATATTATATTAACAAAATAGAATTTGAAGGTAATACACTTTTTGATGACAATATTCTCATGTCAAAGATAGAACTCAATAACGGGGAGGTGTACAATTCCAAGATCATTCAGGAGAATTTATTCGGTAATGAGAAAGAATCAGACATAAGTTCGCTTTACCTTGATAAAGGATATCTTTCCTTCAATGCAGATATAGAGGAGGTTCCGGCGGGCGACAATAAAGTAGATCTGAAGATATTGATAAATGAAGGAAAGCAGTTCAAATTCGGTCTTGTCGGATTTGAAGGAAATGACAAGACAAAAGATAAAGTATTGAGAAGAGAGATGTATTCTTTTCCCGGAGATTATTTCAGCAAGAGCAGCATAAAGAGGAGCATGCAGCAGCTTTCAGGTCTGAATTATTTTAATCCGGAAAAGCTTTCACAGGATATTTCTTTGGCAGATGACAGCACAGTTAACATTAAATATCTTGTCGAAGAAAAATCTTCAGATCAGTTCAATGCGTCAGTAGGATACAGCGGCAGTTACGGCGTAACGGGTTCACTCGGACTTACATTCAATAACTTTGACATAGCACAGCCATTTCAGGGAGGAGCAGGGCAGATTTTATCATTCAACTGGACTTTCGGTACCGGCGGAACTTACAGGACATTTGACATTGGATTTCAGGAACCCTGGCTTTACAATACACCTACTTTATTTGGTTTCAATATATTTGATACTCGGCAGAATTCAAACATAGATCTTAAGGAAACCGGTGCCTCTGTAAATGTCGGAAGAAGATTTAAATGGCCTGATGATTATTTCAGAGGAGACTGGACAGTAAAATTTCAGAGAACAGATGTTATCAACGGTGACGATTATTATAAGGAAGGCACTACAAGTCAGTTCAGCGTAAGACAGATAATTTCCAGATCTTCTGTATTTGAACCGGTATTTCCGACACAGGGAACCAGGGTTTCCAATTCGACTGAAATGTCAGGCGGACTTCTTTTACCCGGCTCTGTCGGATTTATTAAGAATATATTTTTAACAGAAGCTTACACACCGCTTACATTTAACAGAAAACTCGTATTAACTACAAATTTTAATTTTTCGTTTGTAAATGGTTTTACTGAAGACGGATATCTGCCGCCTACTGAAGTATTTTACATGGGAGGCAACGGACTTACATATAATACGATTGCTTTAAGGGGATACGATGACAGAAGCATAGGACCTAAGAACCAGTTCGGAAGTCCTATAGGAGGAAAAGTATTAACAAAATTCGGTGTTGAATTACGGTATTCACTTTCACAGGATCCTCTTCCAATATTTATTCTGGCATTTGCCGAAGCAGGTAATATGTGGGCGGATATAGAAAAGACAGATCCATTTGATCTGTACAGAGCCGCAGGATTCGGAACCAGGCTTATATTACCAGCTGTGGGACTGGTTGGATTTGATTTCGGATATGGCTTTGACAGAAAAGCAGTTGACGGACAGGATCCAAAATTTTTATTTCATTTTCAATTCGGAAAAGGATTTTAATAAACAAATAACATAAATCAAACAAATAATAAGAAGGAGCACATTCTTGAAAACCAGTTATGAAAAATATTTTTTAACAATCTTCTCAGTTGTGAGTATTTTCTTTTACGGTGAAGCACAATCACAGATAAAATTAGGATATGTTGACAGCGAGACAATCTTAAAACAGTTACCTGAAGCTCAGAAAGTTCAATCAGAACTAGAAGGTTTGCAGAAGCTGTATCTTGATACAATTCAAACAAGAGAAACAGACATTAAAGCAAAAGCTGAAAATTTCAAAACTCAGTATGATGAAGCTCAGAAAAAAGTTGAATCAGGTCAGATTAAATCTGATGCTGAAATGAAAGAGCTGCAGACACAAATCGGAACCATGCAGGAGGAGATTCAGACTCTCGGAGAAGGTCTGGATGCATATAAGCAGAGCATTCAGAATGTCCTTCTTCAAAGGCAGTCTGAATTGTTTAAACCGGTCAAGGAAAAGATAACCAAAACAATTGAAGAAGTTGCAAAATCAATGAAAATTAATTTTGTTTTCGATAAAGCAGACGGTACTTTGCTATACGGGGATAAAGAATATGACATAACTTTTAAAGTCCTGGATAAACTGAAATAAATTTATCCGTGAAGAAGTATCAACATTTTCTGTTTTAATTGCCTGCATATAATTTGCAGGCATTTTATTATTAAACCTTTGCGATAATGAACAATATAAAAAAATCAGTTTTATTTTTTTGTATGCTTTTTACTTTATGCAATCTGAAGGCGGAAATCTATGCACAGACTAAGGTAGGTTATATAGATTCAAAAAGAATTATAGATGCAATGCAGGATTCCAGAGATGCAAAGCTGCGGCTTGATAATTTAGTCACTGAATGGCAGGGAGAGTTAAAAGTATTACAGGACAGTTTGAAATTCATTAAGGATGACTATGAAAAGAAAAAACTGATACTCACAGATCAGCTGAAACAGCAGACTGAAGCACAGATTACCGGTCTTGAAACTGCCGTAACTAATTTTAAAGTTCAGAAATTCGGGGAGAACGGAGAGTACTTTCAGAAGCAGACTGAATTTATGAAGCCCGTTCAGGACAGAATATTTAAGGCAATTGAGATAGTTGCAAAAGACGGGGGATATGATTATGTTTTCGACAGGAGCAGTGATATTATGCTTTTATACGTAAATGAGAATTATGATCTTACTGCAAAAGTGATTAAAGAAATAGAAAATAAATAATGAAACTTAAAGACATAGCGGAGTTTATAAACGGAAAAACAGAAGGGGATGCCGGAAAGGAAATTTCAGGAGTGGGAAAGATTGAAACAGCAGATGAAAACGAGATAACCTTTATCTCAAATCCGCTTTATGTAAAATTCTTTAAAACGACCAAAGCCTGTGCTGTAATTGTTTCAAATGATTTTGAAACAAAAGAAGCAAGAAATGATGTTACTCTAGTCCGGGTAAAAGATCCTTATCTTTCATTTCTGAAATTGCTTGAAAAATTCGAAGAAACAAAAGCTGAAGCTCAGACCGGCATTTCAGAATTAAGTTTTGTAGGTAAGGATTCTGAATTAGGTGAAAATGTTTTTACTGGAAACTATGTATCCATAGGTGGAAACTGCAAAGTAGGCAAAAACACAAAAATATTTTCCAATTGTTCCATAGAAAAAAATACAATAATTGGCGACAACTGTACAATTTATCCGAATGTAACTTTGTATAAAGGAACTATAATCGGTAATAATGTAATAATTCATTCCGGAACTGTCATAGGCTCTGACGGATTCGGATTTATAAAGCAGGAAGACAGTACATATAAAAAAATACCTCAGACAGGAAGAGTTGTAATTGAGGATAATGTTGAGATAGGTTCAAACTGCAGCATAGACAGGGCGACCATTGGTGAGACAAAAATATGCAAAGGTGTTAAATTAGATAATCAGATACAAATCGCTCACAATGTATTTATTGATGAAAATACGGTAATAGCCGCACAGGTAGGTATAGCAGGATCAACAAAAATAGGAAAGAGATGCATGATAGGAGGTCAGTCGGGAATAGTCGGACACATTACTATTTGTGATGATGTAATAATCGGCGCAGCAGTTGGTGTTCCAAAATCTATTGATATGCCCGGTCTATATACAGGTTACAGGGCAAGACCTTTAAAAGAAACTCTAAGAATGGAAGTAGGCATTCAGAATTTAAGAAAGCTGGAAGACCGCGTTAAAGAACTGGAAAAAAAATTATCTAACCAAAAATAATTCAAAATGTTAGAAAAGCAGCGGACCATTAAAAGTGAAGTAACATTATCCGGCGTCGGTCTTCATACCGGAAATAAATCAAACATGACATTCAAGCCTGCGCCTGAGAACTATGGTGTGAAATTCAAAAGAACTGACCTTAAAGACTCACCCGAAATACCTGCCGATATAGATCATGTTATAGATATATCCAGAGGTACAACAATTGCATTAGGCGGGGTTGAAGTTCATACAGTTGAACATGTACTTGCAAGCATAATGGGATGTGAAATAGACAACATAATTGTAGAACTGGATTCAAATGAACCTCCTATTATGGACGGAAGTGCAGTGGATTATGTCAGGACTTTAAAGGAAGCAGGGATAGTAGCACAGGAAGCAAAGAGGGATTATCTTGTAATAGAGGACACAGTTCATTATCAGGATGAAAAAAATAATGTTGACATTGTAGCCCTTCCTCTGAAAGATGATTTCAGGGTTTCTGTCATGATCGATTACAACAATCCTGCGCTTGGAGTTCAGCACACAGGTCTGTTCAATCTCGAAAATGAATTTGAAAAAGAATTTGCTCCATCCAGAACTTTTTGTTTTCTGAGCGAAGTGGAATATCTAAGAGAGCAGGGTTTGATAAAAGGCGGGGATCTTAACAATGCCATTGTAATAGTTGACAGAGATGCTTCGGAAGAGGAACTGAAGAGTCTGAATAAGAAACTTGGAATTGAAGAGAGTATCATTCTCGGTTCGAACGGAATCATCAACAATAAGCTGCTTAGATTCAAGAATGAGCCGGCTAGGCATAAGCTGCTTGATCTCATCGGAGATCTTGCATTGATTGGAGCGCCGGTAAAAGGCCAGATATTAGCTGCCAGACCCGGACATAAATCGAATGTTGAATTTACAAAAATGCTCAGGAAACTTTACCTGCAAAAGAAAATAGAGAAGCAGTTTCAGGTAATGAAATCAAAGGACTGTGTCTTTGACATAGAAGCTATACTTGAGATCATGCCTCACAGATATCCTTTCCTGCTCGTTGACAGGATCATAGAAATGGAAGTCAATAAACGTATCGTCGGAATCAAAAATGTTTCCTATAATGAACCCTTTTTCAACGGACATTTCCCAAACAGAAGAGTAATGCCCGGAGTTTTGATAGTAGAAGCAATGGCGCAGTGCGGATTTATTCTTCTTTTAAATACGCTTGATGATCCTCAGTCAAAGATGGCGTATTTTGCTTCCATTGAAAAAGTAAAATTCAGAAAACCCGTTACACCGGGTGATCAGCTGGTTTTTGAAATGTATCTGCTTTCTTATAAAAGAGGTATATGCAAGATAGCAGGAAAAGCTTATAAGAATTATATAGGAGGAGAGCTTGCATGTGAAGGTGAATTCATGGCAGCGATCATAGATAAATAATAATTACAAATTACAAATTACGAGTTACGAATTACGAATTACGAATTATGAATTACAAATTACAAATTACAAACAGAGTTTTTAAATATTTATAAAGGCTACAACTATCAACTGTCAACTAACAATTGTCAATTATCTTCACTCAATGCTTCAACACCCGGTAATTTTTTTCCTTCAAGATATTCAAGTGAAGCGCCTCCGCCTGTAGAGACATGCGTAACCTTATCTTCTAATTTTGCTTTTGCTATTGCACTGGCGGAATCTCCTCCGCCGACTATTGTAACAGCTCCTTTCTTTGTTGCCTCTGCAAGCGCTTTTGCAATTTCAAATGTTCCTACAGCAAAGATATCAATTTCAAACACTCCCATAGGTCCGTTCCAGATTATTGTATTTGAACGGAGAATTTCTTCCCTGTATTTATGAATTGTCTTAGGACCTATATCCACACCGATCCAGTCATTGAAATCAGAAGTTATCCTGTCAGAGAACATTTCTTTTGTATGAGCGTCTTTATCAAATTTATCTGCCATCAGAACATCTTCAGGCAGTTCGAATTTTGTCTTTGAGGTTTTTACCTTTTCAAGAATTTCCTTAGCAAGTGCGACCTTATCTTCTTCAAGAATTGATTTCCCTATATTGTATCCCAAAGCTTTATAGAAAGTAAACATCATACCTCCTCCGATCAATATGGTGTCAGCTACATTTAAAAGATTTTCAAGAACATCTATTTTACCGGATATCTTGGATCCTCCGAGGATTGCACACAGCGGTCGTTTAGGATCTGCTATAGCTCCGCTGAGATATTTCAGCTCTTTCTCCATAAGGAAACCAGCTGCACAAACTTTTATAAATTTAGTAACTCCTTCTGTAGAGGCGTGCGCTCTGTGTGCTGTTCCGAATGCATCATTGATGTATATGTCTCCGTACCGTGCAAGTTTTTTTGCAAATTCAGAATCATTCTTTTCTTCTTCTTTATAAAATCTCAGATTCTCTAGCAGCAAGACATCCCCTTCTTTCATTTCACTGATAACATTTACATTATCCTCACTTATGCAATCGTCCGAAAACAATACCGGTTTATTCAGAACATTTGACAAATATTCAGCAACAACTGATAAAGAATATTTCGGATTCTTTTCGCCTTTAGGTCTGCCGAGATGGCTCATCAGAATGCATTTGCCTCCGTTTGAAGTGATCGCCTTTATTGTGGGCAGTGATTCCAGTATTCTCTTATCATCAGTAATGACACCGTCGGAATCCAGCGGTACGTTAAAGTCGACTCTTACTAAGACTCTTTTCCCTTTTAATTTATTTTCCTGAATAAGTTTTTGCAGTGATAATTTGGACATGAGTAATTTTATTTTATTTAATGAATCAAAATACAATATTCAGAAAATATTTTATATATAAATAAAAAAACCCCCTGATTAAATAAACCAGGGGGTTTGAGAACATATTACTCAAAATATTATTTGATCAATAACATTTTCTTTGTATCGGTATAGTTTCCTGTTTCTATTCTGTAGAAATAAGCTCCACTAGGAAGATTAGCAGCGTTAAAGCCGACTATATAATTTCCTGCGGTTTTGTTTTCATTTAACAGAGTTGCAACTTCCATACCTGCCATATTATAAACTTTTAAAGTTACAAATCCTGATTTTGGAATTGAGAAGTTTATGTTTGTGGTAGGATTGAAAGGATTCGGGAAGTTTTGTTTCAGTAAATATGTAGAAGGAACCTCACCTGAATAAGAAATAATACCGGTTGGAGTTCCTGTCATTTTAGTAATTGTGCCGGTTCCTACTGCCCAGCCTGTAGGACATCCGCCTGCACCGTCAGTAAAATCCAAATCATTGAAAGCAGCACCTGCAACAGTTGTAGCAGAGGTCCAAGTACTTCCCTGATTTGTAGAACGGTAAACATCTGTTCCGGTTCTGATAGCCCACCAGTCATCACCTTTACCTTCTAATCCGTTTAAGCTTCCTGATGCACCCGGAATTGTTGCAGCAGTATATGTAGTACCTCCGTCAACAGATTTACTCATAGCAGTACCGCCGGCTAATCCGTTTGAAGTACTGTTGTAATGAACCGAGAAAGTATTTAAATTTCCGGTTGTTGCACCGCTTGTCCATGTAGCTCCTAAGTCAGTTGAATGGTAAACTTTTGTATTATTCGTACCAAACCATATATTTGAACCAAGAATATACATTGAATTATTCCAGCCTGCTTCAGTACCTACCTGAGTCGGTTCAGTTGCCATTCTTGCCCATGTATTTCCACCGTCAGTAGTTTTCACTATAGTCCATTTTCCGCCTACAGGATCACCTTCTCCGTAACCTTCCGTAGCAGATACCATTTGTAAAGCATTAATAAAGCCACCAGCCAGAGTATATACCTGAGTCCAGTTTGTTCCGCCGTTTGTTGTTTTATAAATAAATGTTGCTGCAGGAGATGTTGTGCATATTGCATCATTTGCACTCCATGCATAAATATTATAGATATCACCTGAGATTACACCCGGATTTGGATTTCCATTTCCCCATGTTGTTCCGCCATCTGTTGTTCTTCTCACTACTGCTCCAACTCCTCCTGCCCATGCGATTTGGGATGAAACTGCAGAAACACTGTGTATTAAAACAGTAGTTCCCGATGTTTGAGGTGTCCAGATATATGTACATGTAGCAGGTGCACTACCTTCTCTTGTTACAGAGATCATATCAACACCAATGTAATTACTGTTAGCACCGGATGGTCCTCCATTGACAACACAATATCTCAAAGCAAATCTGGCATTAGCGCCTGCAGTTGCCAATCTGTATTTTCTCTGATTCCATGATCCGCTGGTTGTATTTAAAAATCTTCCTAATTCAACCCAGCTTGTTGCCTCAGGAACTGAATCACCTGCTGCAGAATACATTACTCTCATTGAATCAGGAAATGTATTACCGGTTACTGATCTTTCCCAGAACATCAGAGAGTCACCGGCTGCTATATTTAAAGCCGGAGAAACTAACCAGCTGTTTATATTATTTGTGGCTGTAACAACATTATAATTTGCTGCGACATATCCTGTAATTGGTCCGTTAAATGACGGGAAAACAGCATCACTTCCCTGATACCAGGTAGCTGTTGTACCCTGCGGTCCTGAACCTCTGTACCAGACTTTATAACCTCTTGATTTAAGTGAAGTAGTGTCGTTACTACCATTTAAGCTGTCAACAAAAATTACTGTTGCGCTTGAACTTATTGCAGGAGGATAAATAGTGTTATCACCCGTGAATGTTGTATTTGATTTAGAACCTGTAGGTATGTCATTGCTGTTTGTAAATCCAAGCATAACACCTAAAGCTAAAACGCCAAATACTAAAAATGTAAAAATTCTTGAAGTCATTTTGTTTACCTTTCGTTTTTTTAATTAAATTAATAATAATTTATTTAATATTAAAAAATAACTTAATTAAAATTAAATTATTTTTTAATTGTTTTTTGATAATCTATCGGAAATTGTTTTTATAAGATATAATATTAGCGCTTAAATTTCAAGATTCGAATTAAGCTAATAAAAAACCTGTGAATTATTTCATTCACAGGTTTATAGTTTTTTATATCAGCAAATGATTTTATTTCAACAGCAGCATTTTCTTAGTCTCAACATAATTATCAGCTTCTAATCTGTAGAAATAAGCACCGCTGGGCAGATTGGCAGCATTAAAGCCGACTAAATAATTACCTGCAGTCTTGTTTTCATTTAAAAGTGTTGCGACTTCCATACCAACGGTATTATAAACTTTTAAAGTTACAAATCCTGATTTTGGAATTGAGAAGTTTATGTTTGTTGTTGGATTAAAAGGATTAGGATAGTTTTGTTTTAATAAATAAGATGACGGAATTTCACCTGCATAAGATGAAATACCTGTTGTAGTTCCGGTCATTTTAACAATTGTTCCTGTTCCTACAGCCCATCCTGTCGGACATCCTCCAATTCCGTCTGTGAGATTAATATGATTGAAAGCTGCGCCGGTTACAGTATATTCAGTTGTCCATGTACCTCCCTGATTTGTTGATCTGAAAACCGAAGTACCGGTTCTTGTAACCCACCAATCTATACCTTTTCCGTCAATTCCGCTGATAGCTCCTGATGCTCCCGGAATAGTAGTACTGGTATAAGTAGCTCCCCCGTCAGTTGACTTCACTAATGCAGTACCGCCGGTCAATCCGTTTGTTGCTGAATTAAAATGAACTGAGAATGAACTCGCAGTACCTGTGGTTGCGCCGCTTGTCCATGTAGCTCCTAAATCTGTGGAATGGTATACTTTTGTTGTACTTGTACCAAACCAGATATTTGATCCGACTATGTCCAAAGAATTATTATATCCTGCTTCTGA
>CAZLOL010000029.1:0-24293 GCA_964561045.1 uncultured Ignavibacteriaceae bacterium
TTTAAATATTTTCTTTAAGGAACGATTATTATTTTAACGAGTTAGTATTACAGAAATTCAAAATTTAAATGAAACATATTTTAAGAGTATTCCTTCCGTTAATAGCTATTATAGTATTTGTTAATCTGTACTTCGCGCATCCCGACGGTATTCAGCCTTTCGGAAATTATCCGATTTGGATGAAAGATTCGCAGGGAAATCGTACTGACCAAACCTCAGGACTTTGCTATGTCGGTGAAAGCAACGGCAAAAAGACATTCCTCGCTGCTGATGATATCGGTATTATAAGAAGGATCACGGTAGATGAAACAACAAATCCTCCTACACCGGTCATAAGCGAAATTTATTATGCAAAGGAAGTAAGGGACCTCTTTTATAAATTCAAGAAAAAAGACATGGAAGATATTTATTATGATAAAGCTAACAATAAGATCCTGATTGCTCTTGAAGGACATGAATATAGTTCGCTTGATCCGGAGATATACAAACAAAAAGAAGGTATTTACGAGATGACGTTAAATAATGACGCAATGACATTTGATACGATACTGACTGCAAAAAGGCTTAAGCTTCCTAAAGAAATATACTCACATACTTTTGATAACGTTGGATTTGAAGGATTTGCCGTGACTGAGAATTATTTTTTCCTAGGTCTGGAAAATTATCAGGAAAAGGGAACTGAATTTTCAGACAGCACAATACTCTATGTCCTTAACAGGAAAACAGATGAAATCATATCCATCGGAACCCGCGATCTTAAGATCAGCACTATCTGCGGTTTGTATGCCGCAGACGATCATACACTTTACGGCATTGACAGGAACAGAAGAAGCATGTTCTTTATAAAATTCAATGATGACTTTACTATTAATAAAAGCGAGATCAATGAAATGTCTTTGTCGATACCACAGCACAGAGACATAGATAAGATACTCGGCATCGCTCCGGAGTCAATCACTTTTGACGCTGAAGGAAATATTTACGTTGCAATAGATCCATGGAAAGATTTTTACAAACCGGATATTACAGACAGGAAAAAACTTTCTCTGGAAGAGCTGAATAACTTTTATGAAGTGATACCGATAATGTATAAATTCAAAAATAATTTTAACTAGAATTCCGGTTTTTTCAACACAAAGTTCCTGTTCCGTCTGTATCTACTTATTTATATTTTCAATGAAATATAATATTTTATCCGGATTCAGCATAGTACAGAATAAAAACTATCCTCAGTGTTACGGAAATAACACAGGTGAATCTGATGGTTCCGGAAGAGTTTTTGATGAATTTAGAAATTATACTGATCTACTTAGTACCCGCTTCCGAACAAAGTATCCACAAATCCTTTTGAATCAGGAAACGGCAGATAATCATCTATCCTGATAAGATAGGCGGATATGAATTTATCCTTCCATAATGCTTCGTCCAGATTCCGGTAAAGATTGGCTAATTTCAGGTTATGAAATCCTTTTCTAGTATTTAGCCTGACTGTTGTACCTCTTGTTACATACAGTTCGGGAAACCAGAAAGTATGATTGCGGAATTGAAAGAAAATTTGTCAGAACAAACAGATCATATAGATAATATAGATAAATTAAATCATTCAAACTGAAAATCCCGAATGTATTAACCCGAAGTCCAATTATCAAAGCTGTAGATTCAGAAGTTTATCCGAAAAATTTAAAATCGTGATTCCTGTAATCTCGTTAGTTTCCGGGTTAAACCTTATTAAAGAATCAGAACCATTCTCAAGAACTTCACTGTATACAGGTTCTCCGAATGATATATACAAAATATCAGCTTCCTTATCAAAAAAGCTGTTAACCTTTTTATTTTCCGGTAAAATTATATTTTCTACTTCTAATACTTTTCCCATATTATTTTTCTGTTCTTAGATATCCTGCCTGAGAAATATGCAGTGATGATAAAACCTGATTTCTCTTCGGGAAATTTTTTGTAAACTACAGCACAAAATTTGTCATATGTAACAGGGGTTTTTCCAAATTTTTTGATAGACAGGATCTCATCTTTATTCCCGGCTTGTATTAAATCAGGATCTTTTAATGTTTCTTTGATGAAATTCATTTCGAATCCGATTTCAGGGTGGAAATAAATAATATGTTCCCACCTGTCTTCAGTCAACTCAATTTCATAATTATCTTTATCTGAATATTTCATATACGTCTCATTATAATTTAATTATTTTTACAGCATAATCAAATTCAATTATTTTTTAAACAACAAGTTCCTGTTCCGGCTGTATCTACTTATTTATATTTTCAATGAAATATAATATTTTATCCGGATTCAGCATAGTACAGAATAAAAACTATCCTCAGTGTTACGGAAATAACACAGGTGAATCTGATGGTTCCGGAAGAGTTTTTGATGAATTTAGAAATTATACTGATCTACTTAGTACCCGCTTCCGAACAAAGTATCCACAAATCCTTTTGAATCAGGAAACGGCAGATAATCATCTATCCTGATGAGATAGGCGGATATGAATTTATCCTTCCATAATGCTTCGTCCAGATTCCAGTAAAGATTGGCTAATTTCAGGTTATGAATTCCTTTTCTCGTATTTAGCCTGACTGTTGTACCTCTTGTTACATATAGTTCGGGAAACCAGAAAGTATGATTGCGGACATGATTATCCGGGTTAGTGTGAAATGAATCCGAAAGTATGAAGTTCTTAAGATTGGTGGGAACATTAACTGTCAACTCAATGAATTCACTGTTTAAGTCTCCCGCATTCTGTATTTTTTTTATCTGAAGTTCCATCGACAGCAAATTATTGCAATCGGATGAATATGTCAAGAAAGAAATTATACCATAAATCAGTAAGGGTAGTATTAAACCTACTAATCTTGTAATTGCTATTTATTCTCCTTTTGCTCAACACACTCTACAAACTCTATACACTCTACACACTCTATACACTCTATACACTCTACACACTCTAAATCTATTTGATCACTATCATTTTCTTCCTGCCGGAATATTTCCCCGCTTCCAGAACATAAAAATAAATACCGCTGGGAATGTCTTTTGCATTAAATATCACCGAATGTATTCCGGAGGATTTAAATTCATCTATGAGAGTTGTGATCTTATTTCCAAGTATGTCAAACACTTTCAGCGTCACGTTTTCTCCTGAAGGAAGATAAAAACTTATGCTTGTCTGAGGATTGAACGGATTGGGAAAATTATCGTATAGTTTATAATCGTTTTCTGTAATTGATTGAGACAGTGATATTCCGGTAGTTACAAGAATTCCTTCTTTAATAAAAATATCCGAGACAACATTTCCGTTTCTTGACGCGGTTGCTTCGAAATGAACTGCTATCTGCCCGTTTTCGATTGCCGCAACAGATGAATTTCCTCTGCCTATATAAGATGATGTGCTGTCTTCAAATATGAGTATCGGATCACTGAAGAGTCCGTCTTTTCCGTGAACAAGAAAAGTACCTCTAGGAAAAGAAGAGTTGCTGTTCTGATAAGTTACAAAAAGTCTCCTTGAATCATCGGTGTCAATCGCTCTGTAAAAAGACGGTAAACCGACAGAAGGCGTTATGGCAAGGGGAGAATTAAAACTCCCTCCGGGAGGTCTGCTAAGAGTATATAACCTGTTATCTCCTGATTTTCTGTAAACAACGTGAAGGACATTGCTGTTGTCAATTGTGATTTCAGGGTAAGAAACCAGATCTGAAACACCGGTTGCCTGTTCGGTAATATTTCCCGATTCATTATTAAAATATTTTAATGTCCCTGTACCGGCACTGTGATTTGTTGTATAAACAATGTGCAGCTTACCGTTGCCGTCAACTGCAATCTCAATATCATTCTCACTGCCTGCTTCACCCGGACCGAGTGTCATTTCCGGACCTAATGTTCCTGACATGTAATTATATTTTCTGTAATAAGCATTGTCCTGACCTGTGACGAAAGTATAGTAAACAAAGTGAACACTGCTGTCATTCTTACCAACAGCCATGTATGGCGTAGCTTTGTTAAGACCTCCGGAAGTTATCCAGATCGAATCTCCGAAGCCCGCTGCTGTGTTTCTGTTGTTAGTATATATCAGCTGAAACAAATTCCCCGCATCGCGTCTCTCCCAGCCGAGATGAATTTTTTCATTCTGATCAAATCCGAATGTAACATAATTGTCATCAACAGAATTATCCGTTACTCTGTATGGGATCATTTCCCCCGAAATATTATTCCAGTAAAAGATCTCTCTCGAACCGCTGTTAGTGCCAAACTGCCTCGAATTCACCATGTGAATTTTCCCAGCGTTATCATACCGGATGTAAGCCCGGTAATTATAAAACTCATCACTTACTACGGTATCGATGGGAAAATTAAGATACGATTGAGCAAATACAAAGGATGTATTAATTATGAAAACAATTATCATAACGAGAATTTGTCTATGTCTGTTCATTTTTGGTTTGTCTAAATTTTATGCTGACTCCGGACTTTGGAAATATTCCGTGTTATTTTCATTAGAATATAATATGCTTATAAGAAAAAAAAGATATATAATCAGAGCTCATTATTTCCATACTTAATTTTATTCAAAAAATATCCGGATTTTTTCCTTGTTTATACTGTCATTCTGTAAACTGAAAGCTTTGTTTAAAACTTCCAGACTTCTTTAATTTTTATATTAGTGGTGTCATTTATTAATCCTAAGTAAGGATTTTTTTTATCATCCGAATCCGAAAACCATTCGGTATTACCTGCCTGTGAAACTTCAGTGCATTTCATCAGATAAATTGTTTTATCATAAAGTCCAAATTGTTTTATGAAATTTTTCAACCCGTTTGTTATCTCATTAAATAAAAATCGCTGCTCGGAAATGAACTTAGCTGATTCAGCTTTTTTGCGTATATTGTCAAAATTATTTATAAAGAAAACCCATCTGTCATCTTTATTAAGAAGTTCAATATTTTCTGTCTTAGATCTCATATCATTAAGAAGTTTTAGTGTATTTCTGACGGAGTTGTATGAATCATTGTAAACAAGAGCATCTTTTATTGCTATATACTGCCTGAACAATTCATTGAAAATTATCCTTACATTCTGCGGAGCTAATTTAGATTCATCAAATGTTATTACGGTTTCTGTTTTGTGAATTTTTCCGGACTTTATATGGAGAGAATCACGTGATAAGATTGTATCTGCCTTCGAATCCTGTGACACGGCATGCAGACTGCCTGTAAATAAAATGCAAAATGAAATATTAAATACTATTTTTTTCACCTTTTTTCTTAAGTGTAATTAATAAACACCGGATTTTCAATTTAAAATATACTGCGATTATGTATGAAGATACACATCTTTCCAGAAACGTTTTGAATAATTGATGTAATGTATTTGTTTCAATTCAATTTATCTTTGAAAACATATTAAATAGTTACATAACCTCACACCAAACGCCAATGCCATTAAGTTAGCCGATAGTTTAATCAATTTTATATTTGACCTCACCCCCTGACCACCACTTGACTTAAAACATAAAAAATATTTAAACCACTTAGACACAAAGGCACAAAAGTAATTTATTTTCAACATATCTTTCTTAATGATTTCGTGCTTTGGTGGTTTATAAAGATGTTTTGAGATAATCACTTTAAAGGGGAGAGGGCTGGAGTTGTTCAATGCGTATGGAACTCTCCATATATATATCAAACAAATTAAATCGTATTGGATGGATGTGATTTTTCATGATCATATAAAATCAAAATTTCCTTTTAATAAATTAAAATAATTTTTACTTTAACAGAAAAAAATTATGAAAACAAAATCACCCAATTTTATTTTCCTAAGAGTATTCATTATAATCATAATGTATACAAATCTTGTTTATTCTCAATGGACTTCAGACCCAAACGTTAATCTGAATGTTTGTGATTTAGATTTCAGTCAGACACTTCCCAAAATATCACCCACCAGTGACGGGGGATGTTTCATCTCATGGTTTGACAACAGAGGAAACGGTCAGTATAAAGTATATCTTCAGCGTTTGAATGCCAATGGACAAAAGCAGTTTGCGTCAGATGGACTGCTTGTCAGCGACAAACCGCAGAATTCATTCCTCGGAGATTACGACATGAAGACAGATGCAAACGACAATGCAGTAATTGTATTCTCGGACAAAAGAAATTCTCCGGGAGATACGATACTCAATCCTTTCGCATATAAGATTTCATCCGCAGGGCAGTTCCTCTGGGGACCGGACGGAGTTACGATTTCGGCAAGCATATCTGCTTATCAGGTGTGGCCTAAAACCGCAGTCCTTTCTGATGGCAGTGTTATCGTTGTATGGTGGTATATAAATTCAGCCCAGAGAAATTCCTGGGTGACAATGCAGAAATTAAATTCTTCAGGTATTCCTCAGTTTGCATCTCCTATAAACATTCAGGATCCCGGTGGTAAAAGATATCAGTATCCTGATGTTGTACAATCCGATAACGGCAGCTATATACTAAGCTGGGTGTATGGTCCCAAAGATACAGTGGGAAGCTTTATTCCTGACAACGTTACTATTTTCACAAATAAATGTGATGCTAACGGAAATCTTTTGTGGGGAGCAAATCATAAAGTTGTTTACACGAACACAGGCAATCATGTTCCGATCTACAGTGTTCCGAAAATTTATCCTGACGGAAACGGCGGAGCGTTGTATTCGTATTTTACCACAGAAGCAAATGTCATTTATTCCAGTGCGCATAGATTTAACTCTTCCGGAAATAATTTATTTCCTGCCAACGGGTCAGTCAGCGCAGTAAGCAGCCAGTTCTTTCATGTCGAACCTTACCTCGCTTATATGCAAGGTACTGATGAGACATTCCTTTTCTGGACGGAAGCCGATGCCGCAACTCAGGATTACCAGGCAATATTCGGACAAAAGTATTCTTCAACAGGCGCAAGGCTCTGGGGTGAAAATGGAAAAGGGTTTTCAGTGCTTGATACAGCTTCAATCTTCGGAATAAGTTGTTTCGCAAAAGACACGAACGTTGTAGTATCATATGCTGACGGAAATTTCAGCGGCATTGCTTCTATACTTAAAGGTTTCAGGGTAGGAAGATCAGGAGGATACAGCTGGAACAGTGAACCGGTACTGAGCAATGTTCCAAGCGGAAAAGGTTATATCAGCGGAGCATTTACTCCGGCTGGAATGACAATCCTTACCTGGGAAGACACCAGAAATTCAGGATCCGGTAAACAGGGAGGAATCTATGCTCAGAATCTTAATTATAACGGATCATTAGGACCTGTAGGAATCACACAGATCTCATCTGCTGTCCCGGATAATTTTTCACTGCATCAGAATTATCCGAATCCATTTAACAACAGCACTGTCATTGAATTTGACATAAAAAATTCAGGAAACTATTTGCTTGAAGTTTATAATAACGCAGGGCAGAAGTTGAATGAACTGATGAATGAACAGAAATCACAGGGTTCATACAGGATCAATTATAATGCTGAAAGACTCTCTTCCGGAATTTATTATTATAAACTTTCATCTGATAAAATTAACATCGTAAAGAAATTTATTTTGATAAAATAAATCTGTTGAGTTCAAATAGTTCGCAAAATTCAGAGACATCGTTGAGAACTTTATTAAATTTTCAGAGTCATCAATTTCATCAAACTTTCCGCCGTTGCTGGAACCTGATACAGGCAGGTACCAATAACGGCGGGACAAAATAAGCCGGCATTTATCCAAACAGACTCTTCAAAAATCCCGTCTTTATTTTCTTTGCTTCGGCTGAAACAGTCTGGCTGGTATCATTCTGGAGCCTTTTTATAACATCTTTTTCAAGTCTCTTATTTCTTGTAAGGGCGAGACGAACAGTTTCGATCCTGTCATCTGCAAGTTTTCTTTGAATCTCCGGAGGAATGTCAGAAGAGTATTCAGCTATAGTCTGTTTAAGATCTGCCGGGTGAGTTTCTATTCCCAATAAAAAATTATCATAAAAATATTTCCGAAGTTTTGAAATGTCCATATTAAATTCCTGCTGATCAGGTGCCTTTGTTCCTAAAAAATATTTCATCCAGGATAACAGTGAATCACTTATGTACGGCTTTTCAAAATAATCACGTATGAAATTTTCAAAATGTTTGCCATAGATCTTTACTGCTGTAACATTCAGAAAATAATCTATTGATTTTTTAATGTCATCATCGTCTATATCTGTCAGCAGAAATAATGGTATTACATCTTTATTCGGATGAAGCCTGGTCCAGATTTCATCAGGCAGATAATTTTCATTCCCGCAAAAAGTGCATTTGATCATTCGCTTGGTTTTATAAGTAAGCTCTAATGCTCCGCCGCATGTCACGCATCCGAATACGATCAATGAACTCTTAACTTTATCTTTTTTTCCGGCATCTGATCCCGAAGAATCATTAATAATTCCCATTGCTTTAGGATGAAAATTTTTTACGAAAGATCCGGCAGGCTTGACAGGCATTACATGGCTGCACAAAGAGCATTTCAGAGGCTTATTGTTATCGATTGCTTCTTTAATTATTTTTTCATCGAATGAGTTTTTGCATTCCTCACAATATACAGCCATTGAAGAAAACTCAAGCTTGTAAGCATTGGAACCTCCCATTTGTTCTGTCCTTCCGGATACAAATGCGTTTATATAATTAACCCTGTCCATAAATCCTAACATTTTTTCAAAAAGAATTGTACCTACGTCAATATCATGTCCGCAATTTTGACAGGTATCAAAATCGGAAAAACTTCTGACAGTGTGAAAGCTGTTACATCCCGGACAGGTGATCTGGATTTGAAATACTGATGATTTTATCATTCTATGAAGTTGGATTCAATAGTAAAGTAAAATTTAGAGTTTTAATTTTAAAGGTTTACTTCTGTCATAAAGTTCTGTTGATACCGGTGAATAGATGAAATGCATGAAATGCGAATTAGAGGAAGCAGATTTTGGGGACCTGATGAAGGCAGGCACCGGAAGTGGCGGGATCATAATTTTATTAAGTGTGATTTATACTTCAAGTTTCCGGATCCCGCTTCCGCAGGAATGACAAACCGTGTGGATTTCTTTGTCTGATTATTTTATTAATAGCATTTGTTTCGTGTCAGAAAAAACATCTGTAGTAAGCTTATAGAAATATGTTCCGGACGGAAAGTCTGCAGCATTCCATTTAACTACATAGGAGCCGGGAGGAAGCTGTTCATTCACAAAAGTCGCAACTTCTTTACCGGATATATTATAGATCTTAAGTGTGACAAATCCCAAATTCGAAATTCCAAATTCAAGATTAGTAGTTGGATTGAACGGGTTAGGATAATTCTGTCCGAGGAAATATTCTTCCGGAAGCGACGTTTCTAAAGGAGTTACTGATACCGGACTGCCGGAATTCACCCATGCAGTATATACAAGATCTGCAATGAAGTGAGATGCATTATTAAACAACATTTTAGTGAAATTTCCTGCAAGCTGCCAGTAGATCTGATAATAGCTTGTATTATAGCCACCTGCCATTGCCCGCGCTATGCTGTCACACTTCAGCACAGAATCAACATACGCATAATTATGGTAAAGAAAATTAAATACGAACTGATTTATATTCGGAACATAAGAAGCATTATCGAAAGTATATATAATATTTACAGAATCACGGTTTATCATCTGAGTCTCATATCTTGAATGAACTCCGTTCTGGTTAGTGTACTGCCCGTCATAATTTCTTGTAATATGAAGAGGCTGATGTCCGTCTCCTACATAGTGTCCGAGGTCAGCGGCATGAAGCATTGCTTTATGAAAATTGCGCAGCTGAAAATATTTTTTTATTGAATCTGTAGTTGCAATTATGGAAAAAGGCAAAATGCCATTACCAAAGACAAAACTGTTTCCATGAAGAGCGATAAGAGAATCTAAATTTTGAGGAATTCTGCCGGTCGCTATAAATTCCGGGTAATTATCAATATCAATATAATGTCTCGGCGCTTCATTCGTATCACCGGACCTTCTGTAATCAGCATCTGATGAATGAGCAGCCAGAGAATCAGCCCAGTTCAGGAAACTCATTGAAGGCGGTAGAGAGAATGTTGATCTTCTGTTGATGATCTTATGTCCGGAAGCTCCCCAGCCACAGATAAATATAATGCTGAATGACAGCAGAATAAATATTTTGCGTTTTTGATTCACCTTGTACTCAATTATAAATTTTAAATGTTAAATTATAAATTATTAACAGCAATATCAAATTACATTTTCAATTTTTATACTTTAAACATCCTAAGCGTTTCAGTCGTGATGACTTTTAGCTTAATGGTATTGAGTTTGTGAGGGGTTATTTAGCAATGCATAAAATTTCTAACATATATTTACAAGTAATAAATAAATTGTAAAACAAAAATCAAGATGTTTTGAACGGATGTGGATATTTATTGGACAATACTTATCGCTTTTCCTATTTAGTTTCAGTAGAAATTTTTAAGTTATGTATAATTATATAGTTAGAAAGCCTTGTATCGACATTCAATGCAAATATCAAACAGACTTCAATAAACAAGAAAAAAAATTCAAATTATGACAGAAGGACAAAATCCATTACCAAAATGGATACTTTTAGTAACTGGACTTTTTGCTTTACTTGAAATTATAGTGAGTTTATCATTATGCATTTCACCACAGTCTGTTTTGGAGTCAGTTGACCTTAGTGTAAAAGGCGTTGACTACTTAATTTATATGTGGGCTGTCCGGCAATTTGCACTTGGTTTTATCTTTGGTTATGCGACATTTAAAAAATCAATTCCCATGCTGACAATAGCATATATTTTCTTTTTAGTAATGATGATTGGCGACTTCTTAATTGGAATTTCACAACGAGAAAATTCACTGATCATTAGTGCTTTAATAATGATTATTATTTCTTCAGCATTGATATTTACAATAAATAAAAGAAAATAAAATTAGTGTGTGGCACCGGAATTTATCGCAATATAATCAGTTTCTATAAACCGGTCTGAAAAAAAATATAAACTGGAAATTTATCATAGCAAAACCAATTTTGAGGAAGCATTTTAGAGAATAAATTAAAAAAAGAGGTGAAATAATATGAGAAAAATAATCGTCTTATCAATGATCACATTAGATGGAGTAATGCAGGCACCCGGCGGACCTAAGGAAGATACATCAGGAAGGTTCAAATATGGCGGTTGGGTTGCACCTTATGGTGACGAAGTTTATGGAAAGGTCGTGAACAAAGAGTTGAAACCTGCTGAATATCTTCTGGGCAGAAAAACTTTTGAGATCTGGGAACCCTACTGGCCTAAGCATGCTGACTTTTGGTCCGGTATCAATAATGGCAGAAAATATGTGATGTCCGGTATCAGAAAAAATTCAGATTGGAAAAACACAGTTTTCTTTAAAAGCCTGACTTATATTAAAAAGCTCAAAAATACAAAAGGTTCAGACATTCAGGTTTGGGGTAGTAGTAAACTTGTTCAGCTGCTGCTTAAGAATGATCTTGTAGACGAACTCCGGCTCAAAATTCATCCGTTGATTCTAGGTAAAGGGAAAAAATTGTTTGACAGTAACTCGATCCCGACATCATTCACATTAATAGAGAGTATTGTTACAAAAAAAGGAGTTATCATTGCCATTTACAAGCGAACCGGAAATGTCGGGTCAGGTACTGTTGCATCTTAAGGATGGTAAAAACCTTATGCTTTATGTTGATAGCGGAAGTTTTAAAAGCACTCTATTCACTGCAAAAATAGATTTTCATCGCCCGCGATGGTATTCCAATTAATTGCAAGAGTCATGAAACAATTGATAATATATTCATTTCAATTATTTTCATTTATTTCATGATTACCAGTTTCTTTACATCGCTAAACTCACCTGCTTTCATTTTCAAATAATAAATTCCGCTTGATAAATTTCCTGAATTGAATCTGATCTGATATCTGCCCGCAGATTGAACTTCATTCACAAGCTTTGAAACTTCTCTTCCCGTCATGTCATAAATCTTGAGAGATACTGATTGTTCAGACGGCAGATTATAAATTATCATTGTTTCCGGGTTGAACGGGTTCGGATAATTCTGTGAAAGACTGAATTTTTGCGGAACGCCGATCACAACTTCACCGGATAAATTGTAATAAGTAAAATTTCCATTGTAATCAGTTTGCTTTAATCTGTAATTATAAATTCCGGGATTCAGATTATTGTCAGTGTAGGAATAATTTACAGGCGTATTTGAATTTCCGATACCGTTTACAAAAAATATAGTAATCCATTGATTCATATCTGATGTCCTTTCGATCTGAAATCCCGAATTATTATTTTCAGTAACTGTCGTCCAGTTTAGTGTGACATTGCTGCCGCTGACAACTGAAGTGAATGAAGCAAGTTCGACCGGAAGAGCGGCATCGAGTTCATCTGCTCCTTTATACGGATGAAGCGGATTTCTCGGCTGACCGTCAATGTCAGTATTGACATCGGGATCGGGATTTCCCAGCAGCAAAACATTGCCGTTTTCCGATGAATTCAAATGCAGGTCATCCGGAGAAGCAAAGTCAGCTGCATAACTGTTTGAATGAAGACCCTGTCCGGTTGCAGCCTGAAATCCTGCAAGATTATATTCAGTACCGTTATACCTTATAATATCAATATCCGGTCCGTTGTAATAAGCATTGTAATCGGTGTAAAGCGCAGTATTGTTCCACAAGGAAACCGATACACCCGGTGAATCATTATAATAAATATTGTTCAGCAGTTCCAGGCCTGAGTTATTCACTGCCTGAAGAGTTGTGTCCAAACCTTCATTCCTTACCGAATTATTTTTAAAATCTAAAAAACTATTACCTTTAAAGCTTATTCCCCAGGCATCACCCTTACTATCGAAAAAATTATTTTTCACGAAAACAATTCCGCTCTCTCTTACAAGAAGTACATTCGATCCGGGCTGATTAGTTTTCATTTTATTACCCGAAAAATCCACCGTGTTTACAAAATCCATTGTAACATTTGCGAGATTTTTATTCCCGGTTATTGTAAGATTATTAATGTTATTAAGTATAACATAAGAAGCCAGAGGACTAAAATCATTATCGGATATTGTAACAGCCTGCATCAGTATGCCTGCGCTGTTGATCTGTATGCCAGCCAAAGCGAAATTATTTTTTATGTGAAACCCGAGTATCTGACCGTCTATCATTTGTATTCTCTGATCGGAAAATTTATTGTTCAAAATATGAATGTTTCTGCAATCTTCTCTCAAAGTGATATTCTGAATAGTAAGATTCCTGATTATTAAATTCTTTGCTCCTTCGATCCTGAAAGTATATTCAGACGGGTCGGTGATCACGACGCTGTCTGCATTCGCTGCAAAAGATTCAAATGTGACTGTATTAGAGGAATTGGAATTGGTCACTTCTCTTAGGTAGTTTGTTCCGTGATATGTTCCGGAAAAAATCCGGAAGGTTACAGGTCCGCTTACTCCCAGTGAATCCACGGCAGCTACAGCATCGCTGATCAGAGGATAGTTTCCTCCCGCACCGACAGTATAGCTTCCGTGAAGCGGAACGGCGAATGAATTTAAGTTAAACACAAAAGCAGCAGTGATAAATGCAGCAAGGTGTAAAATCTTTTTCATAACGGAACTCCTTTCATTTGATTTGTGAAAAATATATAATTGCTCATCAAAGCAGTAAGGAAATTTTGACATATGTCAGTTTGATAAGTTAGTAATCTAAAAAATTAATTTCAGCGGAATCTTAATGCCGGATAGCAGTAAAAAAATAATTCGCAGCAGGTAATTTGTTAGTAAATAAAAATGCTTTTGTCAAAAAAGATTTATTGAATTATAGGGTATTACATTACTGGATATAATTATTAAGTTAATAGTTTTAATTTCATGCTAATTAATATTACAAATGAAGATAACTTTATACGGAGCAGCCGGAAATGTTACGGGATCAGCATATTACATTCAGACAGGGAAGTCTGATGTGCTTCTTGATTTCGGATTATTTCAGGGTGACAAGGATCTTGAGGTTCATAATACAATACTTCCGCCAATTAATACCGGCAAACTCGATGCTGTGCTTCTTACTCATGCGCACACGGATCATACGGGCAGGTTGCCGCTGCTGGTGAAAGAAGGCTGGCGCGGTCCGATTTTTGCCACAGAAGCCACGATAGATATAACAAGGCTGCTTTTGCTTGATTCGGTGAAAGTTCATAGTTATGAAATTAACCGTCAGAACAGAAAACGGGAAAGAGAAGGAAAATCTCCGCGTAAGCAACTATATTCCGAAGAAGATGTGCAGAATATAATGAGCATGATGAATTCAGTACCATACAACATACATGTTCATATCTCAGAAGGTATTTCCGCAAGGTGGAGGGAATCCGGTCACATTTTAGGTTCGGCTTCCATAGAGCTTACAGTTGAAGAAGAAGGAAAAAAGAAAGTTGTGGTTTTTTCCGGAGATATAGGACCGGATGACATGGCTATAATAAAAGATCCTCATCCGTTTACAAATGCGGATCTCGTATTTATGGAATCCACTTACGGAGATCATGATCACCGGACGATAGAGGATACATTAACTGAAGCAAAGAGCATAATTGAAAAATCTGTTGCCGGGAAAGGAAAGATATTAGTACCTTCTTTTGCTGTTGGAAGAACGCAGCAGCTCCTGTATTATATTGCCAGGGCAGTTCACCGGGGCAGCCTTCCTGATATTCCGGTTTATCTCGACAGTCCGATGGCAATTGAAGCAACCGGAATATATTTAAAGCACAGGGAACTGTATGATGACGAAGCTGCAAAACTTTTCAGGGAAGGAGCTATCAAAGGTGATTTTTCCAAAATGAATGTATCAAGGACATCCGGAGAATCAATTGCACTTAATGATATTGAAGGTCCATGCATGATCATAGCGGGATCCGGTATGTGTAATGCAGGAAGAATACTTCATCATCTGAGACATAATTTAAGTAAGCCTCAGACAACAGTTCTTATTCCCGGATACCAGGGTCAGGGTACACTTGGAAGGAAGCTTCTTGACGGTCAAAAGAATGTAAAAATATTTGGCGAAGAAATTGTCGTCAGAGCTGAAATAGCATCAATGGGAGGATTAAGCGCACATGCAGGTCAGAGTGATCTGCTCAAATGGTTCGGAGCACTTGCTAATTCCAAACCTAAGCTGGTGCTGTCTCACGGTGAAGACAGAGGAAGGAAGCCGCTTGCTGAACTTATAAATAAGAAATACGGAATAGAAGCTATACTTCCGGAATATTCCTATACTATTGAGATATAAAGTTAATTAATAAAAATGTTCAATAAAAAATAAAACTAAAAAAAAATGGCTGAAAAAAAATCCGGCAGGAATAAAAAACAAAAAAATTACAACTGGGATGAAACCTGGGAAAAATACTGGAAGAAAGCAGGCAAGACAACTTATGAACTCCCTTCATATGAAAATGAATCCGTAAACCTTGAGAGGGAGTTTCTGATAGATTCGAGGACACCCGAAAAGGAAACTGAAAGACTTGTAAGAATAAATTCTGAATTCAAAAATTCTTTTGAAAAACTTTTTAATATCGGACCGGCTGTTACTGTGTTCGGATCTGCAAGGTACACTGAAGGACATCCTTATTATAAGCTTACTGTAAATTTAGGCAGGAAGCTTGCCGAAGCAGGATTTGCAGTGCTTACGGGAGGCGGACCCGGGCTTATGGAAGCTGCAAACAGAGGAGCTTTTGAAGCAGGTGGCAAAAGTTATGGTTTGAATATTATTCTTCCGCATGAGCAAAAAGCAAATCCTTATGTAAATGACAGCGTTGAATTCAGGTATTTCTTCATAAGAAAAGTAATGCTTGTAAAATATTCATGCGCATTTGTAATAATGCCGGGAGGACTAGGGACACTTGACGAACTGTATGAAGCTGCAACTTTAATTCAGTGCAGGAAAATCGGTCCGTTTCCCGTACTGCTTATGAATAAAAAATTCTGGAAGAGACTAATAGATTTAACAAGGCATCAGCTTGATATGGGTGCTGTCGGAAGTGATGAAATCGGTTTTGCACGCAGAGTGAACACTCCGGAAGAAGCGGTAAAAACCATACTTAAAAGCATCCCGGAGGATGTCAGATTAAAACTTACCGGAAAAAAAGTTAACTTTTAAACCATAGGGAAATCTTTCTTTCAAAAAATTCTCAATGAGAGAGATGCATTCCCAAGAGGGAGCCCGGGAAAGAGAAGTGATTTCTGCCTGAGATTCTGACTGAAATTATTTTGAATGCACTAAATTCTTTTTGTTTGTTACTGCTTTTTTAATAATAAGGTTAGCAGAATGAGAAATTTTCAGATTCCTGCTACCTTGAATTTTTTCCAATAATCTTCGGATTATCTTTAACTTTATAAATGAAATCAAAAGCGAAGTCGGTATTATTTCATATTTGATTTTTCTTATTAAAAAGAATGCTTTGATTTTTATTTGTGACTTATTCCTGAAACAAATCCTTATCCGGATAAACTCTTTCAGCAAGAAGAGCGAATAATTTATCTGCATGTCCTTCGCCACCGCTGAATTCATTAACGCTTACTAAAAACATTCCGCCCAGTTCAGGATTGTAACACATCATTGTATTATATCCGGTAATTCCTCCGTTGTGTCCGATAAATCCACCGACGGAAAAAATACCGAGTCCGTAATTTAAGAATTTTCTAACGCCTGTATTAACGAATGTAAGTCGTTCCTTCTGCATTTTACTGCTGAGCATAGTACCGTCAACCAAAGCCCTGCAATAAATTTTCAGGTCATTAAAATCAGAGATCATTGCTCCGGCTGCCCATGTAATGGATGGCTCAATTTCCGTTACATCTATCAATTCCCCGCTTAAAGTGTCTTTAAAATATCCGTGACTGTAAGTCCCGGGCATGAATTTTGTTGTCGGGAAAAAAGTATTCTTCAAACCAAGCGGCTGAATAATCCTGTTTGCAATTTCATCTTCAAGTTTATTCCCTGTAATCTTTTCTATCATCATACCGAGAATGTTATAATTGCCGTTCGAGTAGCTCCATCCCGTGCCCGGAGGAAATACCGGCTTGATCAGCATAGTGGCATCATAAATTTCCTGCGGGGTGAATTTATTATTTCTGTCGTAAAGAAAACTATATCCGATAAGAGGGTCATCAAGATAATCCGGAATGCCGCTTGTCATATCGAGAATTTCCCTTATTGTAATGTTCTGACTGTTTGGATAACCCGGATAGAATTTTGAAAGCTTGTCGTCAATGCTGAGTTTTCCCTCATCTGCCAGCTGAAGGATAACCGTCGCGGTAAAGGTTTTTGTAATGCTGCCGATCCTGATCTCGTCATCTACAGTTCTTTCTGCACCTGTTTGCAGATCTGCTTTCCCGATGGCGTGCCTGTAAGTAAACTCAGGTGTGATTATTTCAACCGTAATCCCGGGCATTTTTGTTGCGAAATAAAAAGAATCAATCAGAAGAGTTAGTTTATTCTCGAGCTCTTTTGCATTAGGCTGAGATAAGACTTCTGAAACCAGCATTAGCAGAGTAAAAATTACTGAAAGAAATTTTTTCATAATTGTGGGTTAAATTATTCATAAAGTAATACTTCTTTATTATAAAGTAAATTTAAAAGCCTCTCGTCGGAAACAACTGATACCCCAGTCAGGTCTCCGCTGAGGGTTTTAGCATGCAATTGAATTGTAAGCTGAAAGAGATTTACCGGGAACATGGGAGATGCTTTCCTGAGCTAATAGCCTGGGAAAGAGAATTATAACATGTAATTGAAATGCAAGTTGCGGGAGCCTCACCGGAGACAAAAGTATCGAGACTCATAAGATAAAATCGTTATGCCTGTTTAAATACGCTAAATGTATTATAGGACTCTTATCCTTTTAAATGACATACGTAAATACTATGTTAAAACAAATGAAAATTTGCATTCATATAACCAACTCAATTTTTTAAGAAATTTATTTCAAAAATCCTTTGAACCTTTTTGCAGAAATAAAAGAGAATATAATAATATCCTTCAAAGCCATTACTGCCAACAAGCTTCGATCATTTCTTGCTACACTTGGAATTGTAATCGGTATTACTTCGGTAACACTGATGCAGACTATTATAGAAGGAATCACCAGATCATTTGAAAAAAGTATTTCAATTATGGGAGCGGACATATTGTATGTTGACAAGTTTGAATGGTTCGGAAATGAAGACTGGTCTCTTATGAGAAACAGGAAGGACATTACAATGTCAAATTTTGATTATCTGAACAGAAACTCACAGCTTTCGTCAATAATTTTCCCTTCTGTCGGAGCTCAAAAAACTATTAAATACAATGATCTTATAATTGAAAATGTTTACGTGGAAGGAGATACTTACCAATATCAATCAGCTTATGGCACTAACATTGAAGAAGGAAGGTTCTTTACACAAAAAGAATCTGACGGAGGATTTCCGGTTTGCGTGATAGGAATGGATATCAAAAATGCTTTCTTTGAAAAGACAAATCCTATCGGAAAAACCATCAAGATCGGTTCATATTCATTCAGAGTGATCGGAGTTTTAGAAAAGATGGGAAGTTTTCTTGGTTCAAGTTTTGATAACACAGCAATAATTCCCATAGAACGCTTTTTCAAAATATTCGGAGGAAAGAGAAGTCTGACAATTGTAATAAAAGCAGAAGATATAAATAAATTGGATGATACAAAGGAAGAGGTAACTTCAATAATGAGAAAAGCAAGGAGAGTAGCTTTCGGCGACAGAAATGATTTCGGAGTTAATCAGCAGGATGCTTTAAAGAACACATTTGATTCGGTAACATACTTAATCAAAATTATCGGGACATTAATTACTTCATTATCATTAATTGTCGGATCTGTAGGTATCGCAAACATAATGTTTGTTTCTGTAAAAGAGAGAACTAAGGAGATTGGTATCAGGAAAGCAATAGGCGCAAAGAGAAGTACAATTCTGTTTCAGTTTTTAATTGAATCTTGTTCAATTTGTCTTCTAGGCGGATTAATAGGATTATTAATTTCTTATCCGATCAGTTTATTAATTAATGAATATGCTCTTCCAACCTCAATGCCGCTATGGGTAGTAATATTGGGAATAGGTGTTTCAGTATTGTTCGGAGTGTTAGCCGGAATTTTACCTGCATACAGCGCAGCAAAGATGAATCCCGTAGATGCTCTGAGATATGAATAGTTTTAGATCTGAAAAGTTTCGTGCGGGACATTTAAAAAACTAAATGAATACATTTGTATACGGTTATTCACCAAAGAACCATCTAATAATATTTGCAAATTAGAAATGCCCTTATCAGAGTTAATTAGAATTTCCGTTAGTACTTTAAAAGCGAACAAGCTCAGGGCAATGCTTACTTTGACCGGAATTATTATCGGTGTATTCTCGATAATTGCAATAATGACTTTGCTTGGTGCATTGCAGTCGGGAATTGAGGGAAGTCTGAGTTCTCTCGGAAGCAATACTTTTCAGATACAGAAATTTCCTGCAATACATATCGAAGGCGGTGATCAGAAATATCGAAACAGGCCGGAAATTACATTTGAGCAGGGATTGCGTTTAATAGAAAAGTCCACTATGTATAAATTCATTTCGCTGGAAGATTATGTTTATAATAAAATTTTAAAAAGTTCTAAAATATCTACCAATCCGAATTATTATGTCGGCGGAGTAACTCCTGAATACCTTGAGTGTAATAACAAGTCAGTCAAATCGGGAAGATTCTTCACACAATCTGATTTAATAAACAACAGCAGAATTGCTGTGATAGGAATGGATGCTGCGGATAAGCTGTTTCCAAATGCCGATCCTGTCGGTAAGGTCATAACAATTGATAATAATGAATTCACTATAGTCGGGTTGTTTGACAGAAAAGGATCCGGCCTTGGAAGGAGCAATGATAATTTTGCTTTGCTACCGATCACTACGATGCAGCAGATTTACGGAAAGAATAACAGATCCATTAAAATTACTATACAGGCTGCAAATAAGGAAATGTATAATGAAACAGTTGAAAATGCTGTGACTGTTATGAGAACTATAAGAAAGGACAAACCCGGGAAGTCAGATAGTTTTGAAATTTTTTCAAATGATTCATTGATCGAAGAAGTAAATAATTTTACAAAATATTTTAAATACGGTGCAGGTTTTATTTCATTCATTGCAATGCTTGCTGCAGGAATAGGTATCATGAATATAATGCTTGTTTCGGTAACTGAACGAACTAAAGAGATAGGAATAAGAAAAGCAATCGGCGCAAAAAGCAGAAGCATTCTTGTACAATTTTTAATAGAAGCCATAATACTTTGCGAAGCAGGAGGAATAATCGGAATCGCTTTCGGAATTCTGACGGGTAATATTCTCGGAATGTTTCTTAACAGCCCTGTCATAATTCCATATGACTGGATAGTGATCGGACTTTTAGTTTGCTCGGTAGTGGGAATAGTATTCGGAGTTTACCCTGCTTACAAAGCTGCAAAACTTAAACCTATTGATGCGTTGAGATATGAGTAAAAATATATAAAGTCTTGAATCTGAACTGTATTGGTTTCAATCTATAACTCTTTTTATTCAACACAGGAAAATATACTTGTTGAGTCAAAATTTTTGTGGTAGAATTTTTAAAAAACTCTTTCCCAAGCTTCTGCTGCAAATAAGAATATAGAAAACTTTTTTTTTCAGGATTGGAAATGAGAGAGATGTTTTCCAGACCTGGGAGGCTGTGTGAAAACGAATTTTAATTTTCAAAGGGAAGAACATTTCATTTAATTGCTTATCAGATTATCGCTTACGCGGGAATAACATCGTTGTGTTTTTGTTTTCTCAAACATTCTCCGATCCCGGGAAAGAGAAATATCATGTAAGCTGAGGGAGATTCGCCTGGAGCAAGGATTTCTTTCCTGTTTATTAATCTGTTCTGATTTCAGAAGTATAACTGACTTCACATTCAAATCAGCATAAATTATCTTGGCAGCATATTACACCTTAATAAATTATTAAAAAATTTAAATAAAAATAATCATGACGAACAGCGTAGCATTACACAGAGTCATTAAAGCATCTCCCGAAAAAATTTTCCGTGCCTTCAGCGACATAACTGCACTTGCTTCATGGATTCCTCCGTATGGATTTTTATGTGTGATCCATCAGATGGAATTTAAAGTCGGAGGAAGTTATAAGATGTCGTTTATCAATTTCTCAACAGGAAAAAGTCATTCCTTTGGCGGACAGTACATTGAAATAACTCCGAATGAATTCCTGAAATATACGGATAAGTTCGATGATCCGAATTTACCCGGAGAAATGTTCACAACGGTCTGGTTCAAAAAAGTATCCTGCGGCACTGAACTTAATGTTATTCAGGAAGGCATTCCGTCTGTAATACCGGCTGAAATGTGCTATCTCGGCTGGCAGGAATCTCTTGAAAAACTCATAAAACTTGTCGAGCCGGAAATTCCGGATGCATGATTAATCCGGCCTGTGCTTAGATTTTGTTCTATACTTAAAATACAAAAAAGTAAGAGCTTTGGTTTTTGTAACTTTAAAAATTTTAATATCATGTAACCAGCAAAGATATGGTCAAACTTTGGCGTTAGTGATTAAGACAGGACAGTCAGATTTTATAATGCTTTGGGGTTTAAGCCAAACGGTATGCATTCCACTACAGATCAACTTACAAGTTTTTTAGTTGGCGATGACGATTTTGTAATGCACTTTTTCTTAAAGGACATACTAAGAACCGCCATGAAAAGTGAAATAACAGATTCGGAAAAATCTAATGAAATCATATTCACACTTTCTGCCGAAAGCAAAGCTCAGGTTGATGATTGGGCTAAGGAAGTCAGGAATGCAGGCGGAAAAATTATTTCCGAACTGGAAGAATTCGGAAAAGGATATTATGGTTTTTTTTGCAGATCCGGACGGACATAAGTTCAATGTATTTTTTATGTAAGCTGCAAACTACTATTCTTAAGCTTTAGCCGTGAACTATGAAATATTTTTCAAAAGAAATTAAGATCAGATAATTTAATTGCTGACCGGATTACTGCATTCACGCTTGAAGTACAATCCGACAATTTTTCATCGTACATTCCCGATCCAGTTTTTCAGATCGATCATCGGCAGTTGAGTAACAGGCATAATACTGCTGCCCGGACGATCGAGCGATGCTATGGTCCAGATTATCAGTGCAAATGAAAATATCATGATTGGAGTGAGCCAGGATTTATTGTTCGAACCATTTATCGCTGAATCATATCCAACGCTGAACATTCCCAGAAAAACAAGTATGAAAAGCATTATCCAGATAGCCAAAGGCAATCTTGCCTGTAAACCTATTGCAATCCTGATAGCCTGATGATTTATCATCTCATTAATTGATTCGATATACAAAGCAGCTACGTCCGAGTTCATGTCTTTCCGCGCATTTGCCACTGCCATATTCCACAGCCGGATCTGCATCGTTTCGGATTCATTCAGTAATTTTTTTATCTCCTCCGGATCATCTTTTTCAACAACGGCAATTCTCAGATCAATATACTGTCCGAATATTTTTTTCGCTTCAGCACGGTCCTCATCCGGTAAAAAATCGGAACGCAGCCATGCATTACGTATCAGATTGGCTTCTTCACGAACAAGCTCTTTTTTTGAATCATATCTGCCATAGACAATGCTGAATGAGAATACAAGCAGGAATCCGAGCATTCCCAGAACCGCAGTTGAACTGGAAGTCGTTGCTTTTTCATTAATTTTTTTCAAATAATCCGGATGCCGGCTGCCGATTTTGTAACCCAGTTCCATCGCTAGGTAAAGCAAAATCAATGTAACTATAAAAATGATCTCAAGTGGCAAAGAATCCATTACAAATAATATTCTGATTTAAATTTTAAGAAATTATTAATTAAAATTAACAAACTCTTTCTTTATAAGATATTTAATTACTATTCCTTAGAACCATTCGGTTTAAAATTTTTCTATATATCGGCAAAACAAAACTGAATTTATTAGTCCAATCGTTTTAGACTGAAATGAATTAAAGGCAGGACTTGGGAAAGAGTTGCTGAATTAAAAAGAACTCCGGAAAAGATCTGAACTAAAACTTTATTCAGCCCTCACTTCAAAAGCATCATCTTAGATCCGAGCATTGCATTCCCGATTTCAATTTTATAGAAATATACGCCTGAAGCCATGTTACCGGCATTCCAGTTAAATTCATAACTACCGGTCCCGCTGACTTTCATTTTATCATTCAGAACTAATTCACCCGATGCATCATAAATTTTTATCGCTGCATTACCGTAATAATATTTATTAACGTTAAATAAAATTCTAGTTGACGGATTAAAAGGATTGGGAAAATTTCCTATCAATTGGTAATCCGAAATTACAATGTTGTTTGCTTCAGTTACTGAAAGCGGAATTTCAGAAAGTGGTCTGCGCCAGATATTTCCGTTAGAAGAACCCGCAAATATATATTCCGGCGAAACTGCAAGTGCGGTTATATTTGTATCTGCAAGTCCGGTACTGACTGAAGTCCATAAGTTTCCTCTGTTAGTAGAAAGAAAGACACCTGCTTTCTGTGACCCTGCAAAAACATTTACATTTTTATTTACTATGACATTAAAGACAGTATCGGTAAGACCGTTGCTGACTCTGCTCCAATTGCTGCCAATGTTTGAAGAGTAAAAAATACCGCCTTTGGTTCCTGCATAAAGATCATTCTGATAATTAGACAAAGTCATTACCCAGAAATTTGTGATTCCGTTGCCGATGTTTTGAAAAGTTTTTCCGTCATTTGTTGAACGCATGACAGTATTGGCAACGCTGATATAAAATTCAGATGGTGTAGCGAGAATTGTAAAAAGTTTATCTCCCTCACCAAGTGCATACCGTGTCCAGTTATTTCCGTTATTGGTGCTTTTGAAAACACCTGCAAGTATGTGTCCTGCAAAAATTTCATTATTCCTTGATGTAAGTTTTCTGATCACGCCGCCGGACAGGCTGCCGCTTGCAGAAGTCCATGTATCTCCGTTACTGGATGAATAGAAAACCCCGTTTGCTGTTGATGCAAAAATCCCATCACCTGTAACAGCAAAGTCTGTTACATAAGTTGAACCTAATCCCGAATTTACCGTGACCCAGTTTGCACCGCTATTACCTGATCTGAAAACACCCGCTGACTGCGTTCCTGCAAAAATAAAATTATCTTTGACAGCGATTTCTGT
>CAZLOL010000030.1:0-9818 GCA_964561045.1 uncultured Ignavibacteriaceae bacterium
CAAACTTGATAAACTTGACAAACTTGATAAACTTGATAAACTTGACAAACTCAACTAACTTGACAAACTTGATAAACTTGATAAACTTGATAAACTTGACAAACTCAACTAACTTGACAAACTTTATAAACTCTTTATTACCTTATCAAGTATACCAACTCCAAGGTTTATTTCCTCTTTTGAAATATTAACCGGGGGTCTGAATCTGATGGATCTTTCGCCGGAACCGAGTATCATCAGATCATTTTCAAGAGCTTTTGATGTAACTTTATTTCTCATTTCAGAATCAGCGCAGTCAAATGCACAGAACAATCCCAGTCCTCTGGCATTGGAAACCTTATCAGGATATTTTTCACTTAATGATATCAGTTCTTTCTGAAGATGATCACCCATTACTTCGCAGTTATTTACAAGGTTTTCTTCTTCAAGGATCTCCAGGATCTTTTTGAATCTTTTCATATCCACCATGTTGCCGCCCCAGGTGGAATTTATTCTGCTCGGCTTTCTGAATACATTTTCTTCTATCTCATCAATTCTTCCCGTGGATAATACTCCGCATACCTGCGTCTTCTTTCCGAATGAAATAAGGTCCGGCTGAACGTAATGCTGATGAGCCCACCATTTGCCTGTTAATGCTATACCTGTCTGTACTTCATCAAAGATCAGCATGATCTCATTCTCGTCACAAATCCTTCTCAGCTCTTCAAAGAATTCCTTTCTGAAGTGATTGTCTCCCCCTTCACCCTGAATTGGTTCAAGAATAATAGATGCTATGTCATCCTTATTATTCATTATAGCTTCCTTTATCTGAGCAATAGTTTTGGACTCTGCTTCTTCGACTGACTTAAGGTTGATTTCATTCAAAGGGAAAGTGATCTTAGGATTGTCAACTCTCGGCCAGTTGAATTTAGGGTAATAAAGTACCTTTGTCGGATCGGTATTTGTAAGTGACATTGTATAACCGCTTCTTCCATGGAATGCCTGTTTGAAATGAATTACCTGATGACCTTTTTCAGTCTTATAACCTTTTTCAAAGTTCTTTCTTACTTTCCAGTCGAACGCAGCTTTAAGGCAATTCTCGACAGCCATTGCGCCGCCTTCAATAAAAAATGAATATTTGAAATAAGAAGGAACGGCTATGCGGAAAAATGTTTTTACAAATTCAGCCTGAATTTCAGTATAGATGTCTGATAATGAAGGCTTGTTAACAGCAACTGTGCCTATCTCCTTTATAAATTCTTCATTATTAAGCTTGGGATGATTCATGCCAAGGGGATTGGAAGCTACAAAAGTAAAAAAATCAAGAAGTCTTCTGTTATGCTTTGAATCATAGAGGTAAGATCCTTTTGAATTTTTAAGATCTATAGTTATATCAAATCCATCTACGAGCATATGTTTCTTTAATTCACTCTGAACATCCTGAGGCGGTATGTTAAATTTATTCAGATGATTGCCGTTAACATTGACTTCCGGTACATTTTTATTTTTTAATGTTTGAGTGGTCATGATCTTTGAGTTAAAAGTGTTTTAAAAAATTTATTCTATTGTGTTTTCTTAATTTATTAATATTGGTAGTTTAAATTAGTAGAAGACTCTATTTAATATTCCCTATTAATACAGGTATTTCTCTTTTCGATTTTAAAAATTTCATAAACTCAGCAGCTATTTTCTCATTAACAATAAATATGAGACCTATTCCAAGATTAAAAGTTTGTCTCATGTCGTTTTCCGGAACATTGCCCTTCTTCTGAATGAGATCAAAGATCAAAGGTCTTTTCCAGGAAGTCCAGTCAATGCTTATCTTCAGTTCTTTCGGAACTACACGTTTTGTATTTCCTTTTATTCCGCCTCCGGTAATATGTGAAATGGAGTTTATCTTAAACTTCTTAAGCGAACTCTGAATAATGTTCAGGTAAGATCTGTGAACCTTCATCAATTCAATTGAGGGAATGATACCGGATCTTAAGTCAGTCCTTTTAAGATTAATGCCATTCTTGAAAATTTTTCTTGCAAGTGAATAACCGTTGGTATGCAGACCGTTTGACATAAGACCGATAAGAACATCACCGCGGTTTACGTTTTCAGAATTAACAATCTTTTTTTGTTCCACAATTCCCACAATCGCTCCGGCAAGATCAAAATCATTTCCGTGATAAAGTCCGGGCATTTCAGCAGTCTCGCCGCCAATAAGGGAACATCCGTTATTTTTACATCCTCTGACAATTCCTTTGACTACTTCAGCTGCATCAGCCGATCTCAGCCTGCCTGTTGCATAATAGTCCAGAAAAAACAGGGGAACAGCACCGCAGACAGCTATATCGTTTACACAATGATTAACAAGATCTTCGCCTATGGTATCATATTTCTTTAACGCAGATGCAATCTTTAACTTTGTTCCGACACCGTCAACACTTGATACAAATACAGGATCTTTATATTTCTTCAGATCAATTTTATAAAATGCACCGAAGTTGCCTATTCCGCTTAATACATTCTGAGAGAAAGTTTTCTTAACAAGAGGTTTTATTTTTTCAACGAACTTATCCGCTTCCGAGATATTAACTCCTGAAGACTTGTAACTTGCTTTCACATACAAAAATACTCAAAAATGCCGTTTTTATCAATGAAATTAAAGATTTGCTCCGTTTTTTAAAGTGTGTTTAAAGTGTTTAAAGCTAATAATTGAAAAAATTATAAAAATAAATTTTCTGATTAAACACATATAAACACTTAGAATAAAAAAACATGACATTTGTCAGTATTTTGTTTGACATATATCATACTACTAATCATATTAATAATCTAATTTTGTACAGGAACATATTATTAATTTAAACTTAGGAGTTAGAAATGTCAGATAAAACAGCCGATCTAGCCGGTCCCGGAATCAGTACTTATGAGGAAGTAGAAAAAGTATTGCCAACTGATTACAAATCCCTGCTGGATATAAAAGAGACACAAAAAGCAATTTACGAAGTGAAGCATTACATAAGCAGCAATCTGTGCAAAGAATTAAATCTGATGATGGTGGAAGTTCCGCTGATTGTTGACAATGAAAGCGGAGTAAATGATATGCTTGACAGAGACGGATCCAGAACCCCTGTGGCTTTTCATATAAAGAATGATTATGATAAGAATCCAATAGATGCGCAGGTAGTGCAGGCAGCTACAAAATGGAAAAGAGTTGCACTGAAACAATTCGGAATGAAACCCGGTGAAGGATTATGCACAGACATGAGAGCAGTAAGAAAAGATTATTTTCTGGATCATGACCACAGCGCTTATGTAGATCAGTGGGACTGGGAGAAGACCATTACTGATAAGGAAAGGAACCTTGATTATCTTAAAGATACCGTAAAGAAAATCTGGAAAGTATTAAAGGGAGCTGAGAACTTTGCGCAGGAAAGATTTCCCGCTTTGAAAAATTCAAAATATCCAAATATGCCTGATGAACTTGTATTCCTTCATGCAGAAGAGATACTTGAAATGTATCCCGATCTGCCGAGGAAACAGCGGGAGACAGCGATACTCCAGAAATATCCTGCAATATTCATAATCGGAATTGGCTGGACACTTGAAGACGGTTACCCGCATGAAATGAGGGCAGCGGATTATGATGACTGGGTAACTGAAACAAAATCCGGAAAGGGCAGAGTGACACATGGAATCAATGGTGATATTCTGGTATGGAATCCGGTCACCAAAAGAAGACATGAACTTTCATCAATGGGGATAAGAGTTAATGCTGAGACATTAAGAATACAACTGGAAATGACAAAACAGCTTGATCTTCTTTCTACACCTTACCACAGCGGTATCATTAATAATGAACTGCCTTTGAGCGTAGGCGGCGGAATAGGGCAGTCGAGGACACTAATGCAGATATTGAAGAAAGCGCATCTTGGAGAAGTCAGCGTTACAGTATGGCCTAAGAAACTAAAAGAAATCTGCGCTGCCAAAAATATATTTGTCCTGGAATAAATATTATATAATTCTTATTTATTTTTTTTTATATAATTTATATAAAGGAATATTTCTTAAAAGATAAAATAAAGATTAACGGGATCTGAGAAAAGAATACACTTTACTTTAACTCAGACATATCAGCAATCAAATAGCATTAAATTAATCGCAAAAGGATTAAATCTACTTACTTTCTTAATAATCCTTTTGTGATTTTTTTATATAAAGTAGTTTTATGTGAAAACATATATATATTGTCGTTTAAATAAATTAAGAGCGGAATAAATTCAGGATGATTTCAGAAACGTCCTGAAAAGAATAATCCTTCTTGTCGTTGGAACGAAATCAGAACAGGTATTATAGATGATGGAATTATATTTTAATTTAAATAAAAAAAATCTCCACCGGTAAAACTGGTGGAGATTAATTAAAGGAAGAACAAATATGAAAGAACAATTGCCGGAAGGCTCCGGCAGTTATAAACATATAATAAAATAATTCTTTTTAATATATTGAAATTTGTACTTTGACTTTTAATATTATTTATTGTATAAATTGTATACAATGTTTTGAGTTATGTATTCAGGAATAAAGTTAAAAAGTATAAAGTAAAAAGTTATAAGATTAACTATTGCTGCAAATGCAGGATGCTTTAGAAATAAAATCCCGCAGGAATTTCAAAAAAATAATTTTTAATTGAAAATGAAAATAATTACTGCTGCTATATTCTTTCTTTTAACATTAGTTAAGTCATATTCACAGGACCTTCCCCATTACATGTCAGAGGAAGAAAAATCCGAATACAGGAATTATCATGCATCGTATAATGATATCGGATTTACAGGTCCGCCTTCTGCGGCAGTCAGGACAATGGCAGAGTGGGAAGAAGTTCAGGGCATAATAGTTACGTGGACTTCCTATACTTCCATAATAAGACAGATAGTTGATTATGCACAGGATGAAGGGCTGGTATATATTGTTTGCTCAGATTCAAATACTGTAAAGACATATCTTTCAAACGGGGGAGTTCCTCTTGTAAATCTAAAGTTCATTAAGACATCTTTCAATTCCGTATGGTGCCGGGATTACGGACCGTGGACGGTTTATTCCGGTATTGCCGATAGTTTGAAATTAATAGACTGGATATACAACAGACCGAGACCTTTGGATGATCAGGTTTCAGTTGCTTTTGCAAATTTTATAAATGTACCAATTTATCAGACAATAGCAGCTCCTGATAATCTTACAGCTACCGGCGGAAATTTCATGACTGACGGTAACGGAACAGGGTTTTCTTCAAAGCTGATATTAAATGAAAATACCGGTCTGTCAGAAACTCAGATCAATAACATTATGAATAATTACATGGGGATTAACCGATATATAAAAATGGATAATCTTCCTTACGATCAGATACATCATATAGATATGCATATCAAACTATTAGATGAAGAAACACTTCTTGCCGGTCAGTATCCGGCGGGAACTGCTGACGGTCCGCAGATAGAAGCTAATCTGCAGTATATTCAGAATAATTTTCTTACCTGTTACGGAAGACCTTATAAAATTGTAAGAATTCCGATGCCGCCGAACACATCAGGTCAATATCCGCCAACGGCAAATTATTACACTTATACTAATTCAGTATTTGTAAACAAGACTGTAATTGTTCCTGTTTATGGTCTTCCGCAGGATACCACTGCTATCAGGATTTACAGTGAGAATTTACCCGGTTACAGGATAGTAAGCATCAACTGCAGTTCAATGATCTCTGCGCTAGGAGCAATTCACTGCATTACAAAAGAGATAGGTGTTAATGAACCTGTATTTATTTCACATGCTAAACTGCAAAACAGGTACAACTTACCTGCACCTTACGAAGTAAAGACTTATATTAAAACACCATCGGGAGTAGAATCTGCTAAAGTTTACTGGAGAACTGATACAACACAGGCATATAATATTCTGAACATGTCACAGACACTTGATACATTCAGAGCATACATTCCTGCTCAGAATTATGGAGACAAGATTTATTATTTTATTTCAGCGAATTCTAATTCCGGCAGAGCAATCAGCAAACCAATTACCGCGCCTGCCGGATATTTTAATTTCTCAATAAACAGAAGGTCAATAATCAAGATAAATGTAAGCGCTCTGCCGGAGGGAAAATATGATAATGATTTGAATCTTGTTAAAAGAAAAGATACTGTGAAAGTATATCTGAGAGAAACTAATTCTCCTTACAATATTATTGACTCTGCTTCGGGAGAATTGGATACAATAAACTTCTCAAATGTCTTCTCATTTTACAATAGCGTTTCAGGTTCGTATTATATAGTAATAAAGAATAAACAATGTACAGAAACCTGGAGCAGATCCGGAGGCGAGGGACTCACAAATGACAGTGTCATTTATAATTACGATTTTACATTTTCTGATTCACAGGCATTCGGGTATAATTTAATTCAAAAGGGAATTAAGTTTTGCTTGTACAGCGGTGAAATAAACAATGATGGTTTTATTAATCTTGATGATATGCTTACAATTTATAATGATGCGGCTGCATTTAAAACCGGTAATATAATAACTGATTTAACGGGAGATGAATTGGTAGATCTGAATGACATTTTGATTGTGTTTAATAATGCGGGCAGATTTATTAGTGTGATCAGACCGTAGTTTAGTTTCAATTTAAAAGTTCAATGCTGAAAGTTGAATGCTGAAGTTTGACGTTGAATATTTTAATAAATATTTAACTATTTAACTATAAATGTAATATTGAATATTAACTTTAATAGAGATAATTATACTTAAGCAGAAATGAAATATTTTATTATTCTGCAGATGAATACAAACTCTCAAACATTCCTGTTAAATACTCTATAATATCATTATATTAAAGTTACATTTAATATTGAACTTAAATAATTTTATTTAAAACTATGAAGATAATTTTAATAATATTTCTATTCTTAATATCAGCAGGTACAGTCATTTCACAGGATCTGAATATAATTAAAAATCCTTATGATAAGGCGGATGAATATACAAAAAGCAGAAAATCATTCAACCGTGAAAGATGGTTTTATGAGCAGAGAATGTATCCATTTAATTTCATTCCCGACGGCGCTTATGAAGAAGCTTATAAACAAAAAGAAGAATTAAAAAAAGAAAGCGGTTATGCTATGGATGGACCTTTTGATACCTGGAAAAGCTTAGGTCCTACAACCGGTTTTTATTTTAATTATTCCAATATTTCTTCGAGAACGACTACAGTAAAGTATGATCCGAACAATGGAAACATAATTTATATAGGTGCAGCTTTCGGCGGAGTATGGAAGTCTACTAATGCAGGAGCTACCTGGACACCAAAGACAGATAATGAAGTATCAATGTCATCAGGTTCAATTGCAATTGATCCTTCAAACTCGGATGTTATTTATTACGGAACAGGTGAGGCAACATACAGCGGAGCTTCTTATTACGGAAGGGGAATTCTAAAATCTACAAATGGAGGAGATAGCTGGATAAGTTATACTTCAGGATTAAACTCTACAACATACACTTCAAGAATAGCGATCAGACCAAACAATTCAAATCAATTACTGGCTGCAATGGGAACAGCCGGATTATACAGAAGCACAAATGGAGGAATGAGCTGGTCATTAATTGTTGCGGGGAGATGTGATGATGTAATATTTTCTCCCACAGGAGACACTGCTTACATTGCAGGCAGCGGAACAGGATACAGAGTTTCAGTAAACGGAGGAGCAAGTTTTACTGTGAATGCTGTATTGACTATGGGTGTTAGAAATCATATCGCGATCTGCAGTTCTTCACCGAACATTTTGTACTGCTCAATTTATTCAAGTTCTATCAGCGTTTATAAATCAAAAGATGCAGGAGCAACATTTTCTCAGATAGCTGTAGGACAAGACTTTAACGGAGGTCAGGCATGGTATGATTTTTATATTCATGTAAGTCCGGCAGATCCTAACTATGCTTATGTTGGTTCAATTGATGTCTGGAGAACTACTAACGGAGGAGCTACAAATTTCACAAACATTACAAACGGCTACAGCGGTGGTAATGTACATGTAGACCAGCACAATGCTGATTTTCATCCGATTGATCCGAATCAGATGTTATGCGTAAATGACGGTGGAATCTGGAAATCAACAAACAGAGGAACAAGCTGGATAAACCAGAATACTAATCAGACCTTAACTCAATTTTACAGAATAGCGTCGGATCCATCTAATCCGCAGCAGATACTCGGAGGTACGCAGGATAACGGAACTCAGAGAACTTTAGGGACATTGAACTGGACTGCTGCTTACGGTGGTGACGGAGGTGAAGTCTGCTTTCATGCACTTAACAATTCGTACATACTCGGTGAAACACAAAATAACGGAGTATTCAGATCAACTAACGGCGGAGCAAGTTTCAGTTCGGCTGCATCCGGATTATCAGGCAGCGCTGCATGGGTCGGACCGATACTTTCTCATCCTGATTCAGCAGCTATATTTTATACCGCAAGATCATTAGTATTCAAATCAACGAATTTGGGGGCGAGCTGGTTTTCAATCTCCTCAGGTACAAACGGTGTAATCAGAGAAATGGCGATAAGTAAATCATCCTCAAACCTTATGTATGCATCTTCCGGTTCAACAATTTACAGATCTACCAACAGAGGATATACTTTTTCATCTGTAACTACGGGACTTCCCGGCAGAACAATTACAAGCATAAATGTTCATCCTGATTCGTCACAGGTTGCAGTAATAACCTTCTCAGGATTCGGAACCGGTCATATATATAAAACAACTAACGGTGGAACATCATGGAATAACATAAGCGGAAATCTTCCCGATTCTCCTGCAAATGATGCATTTATTTATTATCCGGGAAACTCAACCAGTACTAATTATATAGCTACTGATGTGGGAGTATTTGTTACAAGAAATTATGGTAAGACATGGACTGAACTGGCAAATGGATTGCCTAATACTGTTGCTATCCATTTGGATTATCATCAGGCAACAAATAAACTCAGAATTGGAACGCACGGGAGAGGTGTTTATGAGATACAGCTTAGTCCGGCAGTTATTGAAGTTCAGCTGACAGTATTACCTGAGGGATTTCTTAATACGGCAACAGGCAGAATGAATATGAAAGATACAGTAAGAATTTATTTAAGAAATATCACTTCACCGTTTTCTATTGTTGATTCCGCAGTATCTTTAATCGATTCCGTAAATTTCAGTTCAATTTATACTTTCTATAATACAGGAGCGGGAAATTACTATATACAAACAAAGCACAGAAATTCAATTGAGACCTGGAGTAAGACAGGCGGGGAGTCGCTTGCTCCCGGAATATTCAGCAGTTATAATTTTACTAGCGGAGCTTCTCAGGCCTATGGCAATAATTTGATTCTATCCGGAAGTAAATATTGTGTATTCAGCGGAGATATTGATCAGTCAGGTATGATTGAGCTTGATGATATTATAAAAGCTTACAATGATGCCAATATTTTTACTTTGGGTTATTCTGCATCTGATGTTACTGGAGACCGAATGGTTGATCTTAATGATGTTGTTTTAACATTCAATAATTCCGGTAATTTTATTAACAAAATAGCACCGTGATTTAGTTAGTAGTTAATAGTTAATAGTTAGTAGTTAATAGTTGAGAATTGAAAGTATATGTTTATGGTATATTGTTTGAACAATTCTGTTCTTTACTTATAGTAAGAATAGTAAGTTCTATATGATTTATAGTGGAAATTAATTTCTATTTACTTCTCTACCAAAATAGGTGCATGCATTTCCACATTAAATCATATAGTG
>CAZLOL010000030.1:9918-24248 GCA_964561045.1 uncultured Ignavibacteriaceae bacterium
CATATAGTGACGAGTATTTCAGCTTATCAGATAAAACATTTCTTATACATAATACTAATATATAATACATAGTACATAATACTTAACACATAGTACTTAATACTTTTTAAGTAATGGGTATTGCATTTCTTTGGAATATCAGTTTTAAATATTTAAATGAGATTAAATCAGTTAATCTCATTTTTTATTTGGGTATTTAATTGAAAAGCCTTCTTTGAAGAATGTACACAAATTTTTTATTTTAATGAATAAATTTTCAGGGAAGGGAATTCATTTGAAGATTTTTTTATTATGGAAATCAATTAAGTGAAAAATTATATACATAACTCTTCTTTAATTCATTATTTAAATCACCCTAATTTTTAATTTTAAATTTTTCTATGAAAAAGCTATTAATACTATTGCCGGTAATTCTTGCAGGATTTTATATGTTCACCGGTCAAAGTTATCAGAGTGAACCTGTAAAATGGAATCAGGATCCGCGTATGATGAAATTCATACCGGCCGGTAACTATACTCCTCTTCCTCAGGATAATAATCTGAGATTCAGTAATGAAGACAGAATAATAAAAACAACAGAGGGAGATTTTATTGTCTCACCTAATTTCAGGGTGCATCCCAATGACGGGGAACAGAGCGAAACGCCAATTACAAGACATCCGACAAATCCGCTTATGATGTTTGGATCTGCAAATGCATGGAGAGGCGGAAGCGCGTTCAGTACTGCCGTCTATGTAACAACGGACGGAGGAGTAACATGGTTTGGAAGCGATACATTGAACAACGGCTCATTCAATTACGGAGATCCGGGTCCGGTCATTGACAAAGACGGAAGATTCTACATGTCTTATATAACGCTAACCGGTAATCTTGGCGCAAGCTATTCGACTAATCTCGGATTAACCTGGGCGCCGACAGTAACATTTCCGGGAAGTACAACGGCTTCAGACAAAAATTTTTCCGCTTCAGATAACTCACCGTCGAGTCCGTATTATGGGAGATGTTATACGGTTTATTCGGAATTTTCGGGTACATACAACAACAGAATAGTAATATCTTACACTACTAACGGAGGTGTAAGCTGGTCTGAAGTAACACCTGTAAGTCCTCCGCCTTCAATTCTGCACCACCATCAGGGATGTGATATTAAAGTAAATCATTTAGGAGAAGTAATTGTAGTTTATGCAAACTGTACTTCAAACGGACAAAACTCAACAGAGGACTCTCTCGGTTTCGCAAGATCTACAGATGGCGGAGTAACCTGGGTGGATTCAAGAAGTAATGTGAGCAACATGAACGGAATCAGAACATCTAATTTGTTTAACGGATTTAGAAGCAATGGTTTCCCCAGACTTGATATTGACAGAACAGGCGGTCAGAGAAACGGCTGGATCTATGCAGTGACTTCTGAAAAAAATATTGCTCCGGCTACCGACGTTTCAGATGCGATAATGCATCGTTCAAGTAATAACGGAGCCACATGGACATCTTCAAGAATAAATCAGGATGCACCGGGAAACGGAAAGTACCAGTACGTATCTGCTGTTCATGTAGATGAAGCTGGCGGCGTAAACGTAATATATTATGACACAAGAAACACACCTACAAATGATTCTGCGCAGATTTATATATCCAGATCAATAAACGGCGGAGATACCTGGACGGATTTTTTAGTTTCGGATCATAAATTTAAACCTAAGCCAATTTCCGGTCTGGCTGAAGGATATCAGGGAGATTATATAGGAATCACATCCGGAAACGGAAAGCTATGGCCATACTGGTGCGAAGATGCGTCCGGATCTTATCAGGCATGGACTGCCTCTGTTAGTATAGTAACGTATCCTTTGAATAGTTATAATCTTACGTTACCGGCTGCAGGTTCCAGACTTGTTTCATATCCTAATTCGTATATTCCTTCAACTTTTACCTGGGATACTTCTGCTTCAACGGCAACTTATAAATGGATATTCGGAAGTCCGACTGTCTCTCCCAGAAAGATAACTTTCCCGGTGAGTCAGAATTCACTTACGGTATTATCCGGGCAAATGGACAGTATACTTGCAAGCCTCGGTGTAGCAACAGGGGATTCGCTTGTCGGCCAATGGGATGTATGGGCTTTCAGAAATGCAGTAATTAATGATTCATTAAAAGCATCAAACGGACCAAGGGCTATAACTTTAAAAAGGGGAGTGCCTTCGCTTACAGCTTTTAATTTAATATCTCCGACGTCCGGAACAAGAATAGTTACGTCAGCATTTAATCAGACGAATATTAATTTTAACTGGAGAACATCAGGACCCGGAGTTACCTACAAATGGAAATTCGGTTCGCCTACAATATCACTTATAAGGTTAACTTTAACTTCGAACATTTCAGGAATAGATTCTTCTGTAACAGTTCCAATTTATACTCTTGATAACATGCTCTCAACTATAGGTCTGAATCCGGGTGATTCTATTACGGGTGAATGGTCAGCATGGGCATATAACGGTTTCGATTCTGTTAAAGCATCACAGAATTTTACCATAACAATGAGAAGAGAATTAAAAGGTGATGTACTGGTGCTTTATGATTCGACTAATGCAAACTGCAGGATCTCAAGGGATTCTGTTATAAGAAATCTTAATTCACTTGGAGTAACACATGAATCATATAACAGAAAAGGAGTTACGGCAACGAACTCGATCTCATTAAGAGGTTTTAAATCAGTGCTGCTTCTCGGTGAAGGTTCTTCCACAATGTCCAATGTAATAAAAGATTCCATTAAGTCATATCTTGCAGCAGGCACGTCAATAATCAAGTCCAAGCTGATAATAATGGGTGAAGATATAGGCTATCAGCTGGACAGATCTACTTCTGTATATTATGATTCTGCATTCTGCAGAAGCATGTGCGGATTTCAGTATGTAGCCGACAGACCCGGACCGGTGCCTCAGAGAGGATTGGTAGGTGTCGCTATAAATATCAATACAGCCGACAGTTCAAACGGACCATCTATGGATGTCATTAGAAGGTCATCTTCTGTTCCTGCGGCACAGACAGTAAATTTATACAAGTACAGATTATTCGCAGACTCCATGAATGCGATCGGCAGATTATCCCCGACATATAACGTCGCTACTTTCTGTTTCGATGTTGAAGCATTAAGACCTGCATTTGACAGTCCCAATCCTTTCACAGTGAAAAGGATGCTCCAGGGTGCTTTAAATTTTGTAGGCATTGTAACTTCTGCAGATGATGAGAATAATATTTCTTCCGTACCGGAAACATATTCATTATCACAGAATTATCCGAATCCGTTCAATCCTTCTACGAAATTGGAATTTGGAATTTCCAATTCGGGATTTGTTTCTTTGAAAATATATGACGCACTTGGCAGAGAAGTAAAAACTTTGGTGAACGAGATAAAACCTGCAGGTAAATATAAAGTAGAGTTTAACGGAAATGATCTTACAAGCGGAGTTTATTTCTATCAGATCAAGGCAGGAGAATTCATTGAAACTAAACGCATGATGCTCTTAAAATAAACCTGATTGGAGAGTATTTGCCAGTGAGTATTTTAAAATTTAAAATTTGAAATTAGAAATTGATAGAAAGCCCGGACATTTTATCCGGGCTTTTTTAATTTCTCAGTTCCTCTGTTTTTTCCATCAGCCAGTCTCTTTTTGCGATCATTTCCGATGATATCAGTTCTTTTTCAATAAATCCAATCCAGTCGCTTTCAGGTTCTGTCTGATGCTTTAATATTTTCTGATACACTTTAATGAAATTTTCAGTTGTATGCCTGTAATCTATTGGTATTTCTTTATGGTTTCTCAGGTAATGTTTCAGCCTGTCAATCTCTGAGAATGCTTCTTCGAAATATTTAAGTTCATAATAATTACACAGTCTGATAAGTGATGAATCAGCATACAGCAGGTAATAAGTGGTCTTTATATCGCTAAGATTTGAAAGTGATCTTTCAAATCTTCTTTTAGCCAGGTCAAGCTTCGCATAGGACAATTTAGTTTCATCATCACGCATTTCTCCGGGCAGTTCATGAGAATATTTTGAAATAAAATTTTCCACCCATTCATACTCTTTTATACTGATCCCTATGTGAACGTAGTCTCTGAAATAATTAAACGCGTATACGTTGGTTTTTATGTCTGAGATAAGATTCTGATCAAGCTTTTCTTTATAAAGACTGAACAATTCATATTTAAATTTTTTTATTCCTCTGTTTTGTTTCCTTATGCTGAAGTTGATCATACAATTGAATATTTTCACTTTATAGCTGTCTTTCAGTTCGCCAAACAGACCGGAAAATATCTTATGAGATTTAAAATAGTAATCTTCCTTTTCTTCATTCTCAAATGCCCTGTATAAATAATAATTCATGGAAGTAACTTTAAAAATTATTGAATCTTTTTTACTGAATGCTTTCATAATATCTTCAATATCAATATTTCTCAGGAATTCCAGAATATAATTTGGTTCAAATTTTCTGTTGTCAAATTCCTGCTGAGCAAATTCATATCCCATCTCAAACATATTTATGAGATTTAAGCATAAGATAATTTCAGAATTTCGGTGATACTCTCTGTAAACATTCTCTATCTTATTTTTTTCAAGAAGAAAACGGGAATTTATTTCAGAAACTAATGAGATAATCCTGAACTTTTCATTGTCAAATTTATCATTGTTCAGATGATTGAGTGCTTCCCTGTATCTTATGCTGAAAGGGACATACAGTTTTTTATTAATCAATTCATTAAGAAGGATCTTCTCCTTCTCCGCCCTGTTTCCCGACAGACTGTTGTATATAAGAAATTCTTCACCGAGTTTGTATAATTCGGAATAGCGGTTTCTTAAAGTCTGCCCGCTTAGTTTTTTTCCCGCTCCAGCTCCCGGATATTTCTTACTGTTTTTTTTATCATCTGAAAAGGTAATTAGCTTTAATACTTCTTTCAAAAAGGGAATGTAATTTCTGCCTTTGGTGAAGTAAGGGGAAGAAATAAATTTCTGAAACTGCTCAATTTCCTTTGATGAAAAGGATTTTACAAGTAAAATTAATTTGTAATTAACTAATTCCAAGGGTATGAATTTTTAATTAAAATAGGAAAAATGAGAAAAAAATGAAATCTTTTTAGTTAAGTTTTCTGAAAATTAAAGGGTAAGGAATCATAATCTCTCTTTGCATTAATCTTCTCATCCCTTTATTTTTGTTCATAATTTTTAAACTAAAATAAAATAATGAAAAGTAATTTAAAAATTTCCACCCTGATCTTTTTAATATGTTTTCTGTTTCAGAATTCTTATTCGCAGCAAAACATTAACGGTTGGTACTGGATGAACGGTCAGCCGCAGAGTATTCAATTAAACTGGATAAAAATCATTAACACCACAACATTCTATGCAGTTGGTAACAATGGTAATTTCATGAAATCAACTGACGGCGGTGATTACTGGCTCATCAATTCACAGGCCGGTCCGATTGACAATTCTTCCCTTTCAGGAGGAGGAACAAGAACTCTTGCAACCGCCTGGTTCTTTGATGCTAATACAGGTATAGTCGGAGGAACAAGTCTTGCTGCCAACGGTGATGCTATCGGAAGAACTACCGACGGAGGAGCAACATTCACAAAAATATCTCTCGGAGCCGCTGCTCATTCCGTACTTGGATTTTATTTTCTTAATTCAGCAACAGGTTATGCCTGCGGAAATTCAACAACCAGATTATTTAAAACTACAGATGCAGGTATTTCCTGGACAGCAGTCCCGAATGTACCGGGATCTCTGACCTATAACAGTGTTTATGCATTTGATGAAAATAAAATAATCATAACATCTTCAAACAGGCAAATAGTCCGGACAACAGACGCCGGCGCTTCATGGGTCACGGAACAATTGCCAGGAACTCTTAACACTACGCTAACAGATATTGGATTCAGGAATGCTAACACAGGATTTATTACGGGTAACGGTAAATATTTTGCCACTTCAACAAACGGAGGTGCAAACTGGATTGAGCAAATAATGCCGGGTACATCCGGTCAGAGAGATCTTAAAATAGTTGGAAATGATGTTTACACTGTCGGTGACAATACTTTAATGCACAAAACAACTGATGACGGATTAACCTGGTCTTCCATTAATTTTATTGACGGAAGCAACCCGAATCAGCCTAGTCCGTTTATTATTTACGGAATGGACATAAACGGAAGTGATTTTGCGGTTGCAGGCGCAAATGGAGTTATTAATATTAGTAATGACGGAGGCTCTACATGGAGAAATAAAAATTACAGTGTTCCCGGTACAGGTATGAATTTCAGTACGATCTGGGCTGACAATCCTTCAGGAAATATCTGGATGGGAGGATCAGCTGGCAATATAGTATATTCATCTAACGGCGGAACAAACTGGACTGTGCAGCCTATGAGTTCGAGTGTCAATACAAACAGCATCAGAATGCTGAATTCAACAACAGGATATTTTGTTTCAGGAAGTTCAACTTTACTTCAGGGAAATTTATTTAAAACAACAAATGAAGGAACAAACTGGGTGCAGATAACATTACCTTCTCCATATTCAGTTCGTAATGCAGTTGATGTAGAATTTATAGATGAAAATACCGGATGGGTAATCGGAGGTCTTCCTTTAGCATCCGGAGGCGGAATTACCTGTATTAAGACTACAAATGGCGGAATTAACTGGACCGCACAGCCAAATGACATAGGCTATGATTTTGTGTCTGTAGGAATTGATATGGTTGATGCAAATACAGGATACTTTATAGCAGGTACAGCGCTTAGTATTTTTAAAACAACAAACGGGGGAACTAACTGGAACAGGATTCCATCATCACCCGGATCCGGACAGACATATAATAAAATAAAAGCTGTTTCATCTTCGGTTGTCTTTGTTTCAGGTACAAACGGTCTTTTATACAAATCAACAAACGGAGGCGATTCCTGGAATCCGATCTCTATTCCATTGGCTTCACCTTCAAGCATTCTGTTTGCAATGGACTGGATGGATGAGCAGAATGGATTGATCGGAGCAACAAGCGGCTTCCTTGCAAAAACTTCAAACGGCGGAATTAACTGGACTACATTTAATTCAGGCGGTTCTACTATCAGAAATGTATGTATGAGAAACAGGGACAGTGTATATGCTGTTTCAGACATTAACGGACTCTGGCAGGCTTTCAGATATTACAGCCCTGCAGCATCAAAATTAAGTGCAAATCTTACAGTTGGTATTGAAGCCTTTTGGAATGGAACTACTCAGATTTCTGATACAATAAAAGTTACATTGAGAAATCAAAATTCACCGTACAATATCGTTGATCAGAGTTCTGTAGTAATAAACAACTCAGGATATGCTACTGTTACATTCAGCAGCGCTGCTACGGGAAATTATTACATTCAGATCAATCACAGGAATTCTCTTGAAACGTGGAGCAGTGCGCCTGTATATCTTAGCGCTAACATAAACAATTATAATTTTACGACGGCAGCTTCAAAAGCTTACGGCAATAATTTAATTTTGAATTCAGGAAGGTATTGTGACTATAGCGGTGATGTTACACAAAACGGTTCAGTAGATCTTACAGATCTGATACAGGTGTATAATTCATCAGCTGTGTTTTTATCCGGCTATGTTGTAGATGATGTTAACGGCGACCTTATAACTGATCTAACCGATATAATTTTTACCTATAATAATTCCGCAAATTTTGTTGCAAAAGTAACTCCATAAGATTTTTTTTGGGTGGGGTCATTTGTCATACTCAAAGAGGTCATCGCGATCTCTTTGAGAAATGACCTTTTTCAATGTTCAATGTTCAATTTACAATGATGAATATTGAAAATGAACTAATGACATTAATTAGAAATTGTTAATTATTATTGAGTAAATTTTATCGGAATATTAATAATGGGGTATTTTGAAATTACTAATAATTCAGCTCTGCGATTTTTTCCACAAGCCAGTCTTTTCTAGAAATTGACATTAATTTCATTACTTCTTTTTCCAGATAGCCGGACTCCGTCTTTTCAGGCATCGAATTAGCTTTTAGAAGCTTTTGATATATCCTGACAAAATGCAAACCCGGTTCCTTATGCACATCCGGAATTTCCTTATGGTTTCTCAGGTAATGCCTGATCTTATCAATTTCAAGAAATGCCTCTTCGAATTTTCCCAGTTCATAGTAGCAGCATAATTTAAATACAGATGAATCGAGATATAATAAGTAGTTTACTGTTTTAATTTCTTTAAGTTTAGAAAGTGATTTTTCATAATGCCTGAAAGCAATATTCAGCTTAGCATAAGAGAGGTTAACTTCATCATTCCTGAATTCAGCAGGTAATTCCTTTGCATATTTATTAATAAATTCTTCTACCCAGCTGTATTTTCTCAGAGCAAGTCCGACGAATACATAATCTCTGAAATTATTTAATACATAAATGGGATTCTGAAGATCAGAAAAAAGACCCTGACTTAGTTTTTCATTGTACAGGTTAAATAATTCCTGCTGGAATTTTTTTGATCCAAGATTTTGCTTTCTCATGCAAAAGTAGGTCATAAAATTCATAAAGGCGATCTTATATTCATCCTTCAGCCTGACCGATATCTGACTGAATATTTTATGTGCCTGAAAATAATCATCTTCGTTTTCATGATTTTCATAAGCTTTATATAAAAAATAATTCATTGCTGTGATCTGAAAGATCAGATTGCCAGATTTTTTTAAAGAATTTATAATTCCTTCAATCTCAAGATTTCTTAGAAATTCTACAACATGATTTGATTCAAATGTCTTGTTGTCATATTCCATAAGAGAAAATTCCAATCCAAATTCAAATAGATCGATCAGGTTTATGCATAAAACAATCTGAGATCTGTCAAAATAATGATAATAAAGGTTTTTCAGATCCTTATTCTCTTTCAGGTATTCAATATTAAAATTTCTAATTGCAGCAAGGTCATGATATACAGTATTGTCATATCTTTCGCTTTCCAGCTGGTGAATCAGGTTGGAATATTTCCTTCCGAATGAACTGACCAATTTCCTTTCTAACAGCATCTTAAGAAGCATCTTTTCCTTTTCTACCTTATTATATTTCAGTCCAAGAAAAATTAAAAATTCTTCACCCAGTTTATACAACTCAGAGAACCGGTTTTTTAATGTTTGTCTGCTGAATTTTTTACCGGGATATAGTTTCTCGTAAATATCCCTTGCAAACAAATTATCCAGTCCTTTTGTTTTGTGCTTAATTAAATGCTCAAGCAAAGGGAGATAATTTCTGCCGCTTGAATAAACCGGTGATACTATGAACTTTTTGAACTCTTTCAATTCACTGTTTGAAAATGAATTTAAAAGGTTGATCAGTTTAAAATTAATGGGTGTCATTTGGGTATTAAACTTGCAATAAAATACTAATTTACTCAAATAAATGAAATCTTTTATACTGTCCGCCATATAATTATGGGTATTAATCAATATTCCTTTCTTTGAATTATTTGCAATGATTAATTAACTTATTGAACATTAAAGCGAAATTATTTTAAGTTTAAGTATAGATGAAATCTGAAAAATCTTTTTTCAGATTTCATATTTTATTTATAATATATAAAGATTGTTTTTGGGTGGGGTCATTTGTTACTCTCAAAGGAATATTAAACATTCCTTTGAGAAGTGACCTTTTTTAAATAAGACAATCTGCTAACAAATTCAGTTAGTTCGAAAAAAATAATTAAATGCATACTTCTTTGCAAAAAATATCTGACGTACTTCAACATTCACCATATATTTATCTATTCATTATTTACGCAACTAAATCAACCCGTACTTTTATTTTTAATCAAACAAAAAACAACTTATGAAAAAGTTAATTTCTTTTTTATCTTTACTGTTTGCATTCGTATTAATATCGGGTGCTGCACAGTCACAGATCACAGTTTCAGGTTCTACCGGAGCTGACGGATCTTATACATCTCTGACAAATGCCGGCGGCGCTTTCGCTGCTATTAATGCAAATGTCCAGACAGGAAATTCAATTATTATATCAATTACAGGCGACGTCACGACAGAAACCGGCGCAGACTCTCTGACAGCTGGTGCATGGACATCAATTACCATTTCTCCCTCAGGCGGCGCAGCAAGAGTTATTTCAGGTGAAGTGCAGGGCGCTCTTATTAAATTAAATGGCGCTGATAATGTTACCATAGACGGTTTGAATACAGGCGGCAATTCTCTTACTTTGGAAAACATCAGTATGGGTACTGTTGCCAGTCCCTCATCGACTATCAGGTTTATTAACGATGCAACCAATAACACAGTACAGAACTGTACCATTAAAGGTGCAAGCAATGGTGCTGCGACTTCTGGTGCTATTCTATTCAGTACAGGATCTGTTTCAGGTAATGACGGAAACACAATTACCGGAAATACAATTATGAGTACTAATTCAACTCCTGCTGTTGTTACGGGTTCTACTTCAGGAACAACAATGACTGTTACTGCTGTCACTTCAGGTACCCTGGCAGTTGGTCAGGTTATATCAGGTGGTACTATCATTGCAGGTACTACTATAAATGCATTAGGAACAGGCTCAGGCGGAACTGGAACATATACTATTTCTCAGACCCAGACAGTTGCGAGTACAACTATTACGGCAACCGGTACAGGTTTACTGAATAATTGCATATTTTCCTTAGCTGCTTTAGCTATTGATAACAGCGGTAATACTGTTTCTAATAATAATATTCAGGATTACTATAATCCTTCAACTGTTACAAATGGAATATTCCTTTCGACAGGTAATTCCGGATGGACGATTTCGAATAATAAATTATTTCAAACTGCCAACAGACTTTATAAATCCGGCCAGACACATAACGGAATCAATATTACTTCCGGTGGCGGTTATACAATTACCGGGAATGTGATCGGATATGCTAATTCAGGTGGAACAGGTACTACGAATATGATGGGACTTTCGATCGGTGCGCTGGGTGGAACATTTCCGAGTTCTTATACTGCCAGCGGAACAGCTACTGCAATAAGATATAATGCAATAAGCTGTGCATTCTTAGCCGGCGGCGCTGTTTCATCAATTCAAAATAACAATATCGGCGGTTTTGCTTTATATACTTCAAGCGGAGCAACAACAACAAACGGAATTCTTTGCGGAATAAATGTAACCTCCGGAAATGTTGATATAGGAACGACTACCGGAAATAATATTGGTGCAACTTCAGGCAACGGTTCAATTTATACCGCCAATACAACTTCAGGAGGAGCAATTGTAGGAATTTACACTAGCAGTGCAAATACTGTTAACATTCAAAACAATACAATCGGTGCTCTTGATGCAATGGGAACAGCATCAAATTCAGGCGGAATCACAGGAATAAATACTTCCGGAGGAACTACGGGAGTTTTTAATATTTCGAATAATACAATTGGTAATTCTGCAAATCCTAATTTACGTATGGGTACATTGACCACAGGCGGAAACCTGTCAAACACAGGTACCACATTTGGAATAGCAACCGGAGCAGGAATCTTCAGGGGAATATTAAATAGTTCTACCGGAGCTGTTACTATCGGTCCTAATACTGTCAGAAATGCATCTCTGAATTCATCATCTACATCTTCTGCATTCAGAGGAATTGAGCTTACGTCAGGTGCAGGTGGTCCTTATGTTATTTCAAATAATACCATTACAAATTTAACCACGGCTTCAACAAATGTTAATCTAAGTCCTTTTGGATCCAACATGCTGACGGGAGTAGGTATTCTGCTTAACGGAAACACATCAGGCGCAAGCGTTACTCAAAATACAATATCCCTTTTGTCTCTGACCAATACAACAACATCAGGAACAAACATAGCAGGAGTAGGTATAGCACAGGGAAATTTAACAAGCGTTTCAAGGAATGTGATTTATGATCTGAGCAATGCTAGTACTTCAACATCTGCAACTCTTCCGGGTTCTATATCAGGAATATTTACAAGGAGCGGAAATAATTCAACACAGACCTTTTTCAATAACATGATAACCCTTGGAAATGCACAGTCTTCCAATACATGTATTGTTGGTATTTGGGGAAATCTTTCGCAAACAAATAATCCGACAGTTGTAAATGTTTATTATAACTCAATATATATCACCGGTACAGTTACATCAGGAGCGCAGCCGAGCTTCGGATTCCTGAGAGGCGATCTTTCAACAACGGAAAAAACAGTTCCGGTAGATGTAAGAAATAATATTTTTTATAACGACAGAACAGGCGGCACAGGAAAGCATTATGCAATCAGCAACAATTACGGAGCTACTTTAGCTACTACATCAGGATGGGGTACAAATGCTTCAAACTTTAACATTTTAAATTCAGCATCTGCTTCTACAGTAGGATACTGGAACGCTGATCAGACATTAGCTACATGGCAGACAGCTTCTGCAAGTGATGCACTAAGTCTCACTGCAATTCCTGTTACATTCCTAAGCTTTGCAACCGGAGATCTGCATCTTAACATGGGATTAACCCCGACTCAGCTGGAGTCAGGCGGAATAGTTATCGCCGGTTATACAACCGACATTGACGGTCAGACAAGACCGGGACCGGCAGGTTCAGTCAATGGGGGAGCTTTTGCACCCGACTTTGGAGCAGATGAATTTGACGGAGTTCCATTAGATCTAACAAAACCACTCATAACTTATAATCTTTTATTAAATTCATCCTGCTACACTTCAAGAGATCTGAGTGCAGTCATATATGACGGATTAGGTTTAAATACAAATCCGGGATTAAAGCCAAGAGTATATTATAAAAAGGCTGCAAATCTTAATACAATACCCGCAACAAATGATAATACAACTGACGGATGGAAATATGCCGAGGCATCAAACTCAGTCAGTCCGTTTAATTTTACAATTGATTACAGTATTACATTCGGCGGAGTAGGATCAGGCGATGTGTTAGAATATTTTGTAGTTGCTCAGGATACAGCCCCGACACCTAACGTTGGAATCAATACCGGAACATTCACGATTCCTCCAACAAGCGTTGCGCTTACAGCAGCTAATATGCCGCTTACAGGTGCAAGCAGTTACAGCTTGACAACAGGCTTGAGCGGACTGGTAACGATCGGCGCAGCAGGAACATATCCGACATTAACAGGTGCAGGAGGATTGTTTGCAGCCATAAACTTTAACGGAATAAACGGAAACTTAACAGCAGAGATCCTTGATGCAACTATTACCGAAACCGGAGCCACTGTCCTTAACTCAATAACTTACGGTTGTGCACCGGGAACTGCTCTTGTAATAAGACCTGCTTCAGGCGTAACTACCTTGTTATCAGGAAGCAGTGCAACGCCATTAATAGATATTAATGATGCAGACAATGTAACAATTGACGGATCAAACAACGGTAGCAGCTCTAAAGACATGACAATCAGAAATACCGGAACAGGAGCAGCGATCAGATTCATAAACGGAGCAACAAATGATACAGTGAGATCTTGCATAGTAGAGAGTCAAAATACGGTTACTGCAAGCGGAACGATAGTATTCGGAACATCAACAGGAGCAACAGTCACAACAGGAAACAGCAACAATGTAATCAGCGGATGTGATGTGAGAGACAGATCTGATGCAGTAGGTGTTCCCGCAAATGCAATATATTCAAGCGGATCAGTTGCATTGCCAAATGCAGCTAACAAAATATCCGGATGTAATGTATTCAATTTCACAAACTCCGGAGTACTGGTTGAAGCTGCAGGTGCAGGAGACGGATGGGTTATCAATCCAAGCAGCTTTTATCAGACAGCTTCCAGAACAACTCAGATAAGATTTATATATATACAGGGAGGAAGCGGACATTCCATAATAAATAACTTTATCGGAGGTACTGCTCCGAATGCAGGAGGATCTTATATTCCGATATCAAATGATTATTACGGAATGTATCTGACGGTAGGCACAGCAAGCCCTACAAGTGTTCAGGGGAATACCATTAAGAATATCAGAGCGACAGGCGGCGGAAACGGATGTACCGGAATTTATTTAAGCTCAGGAAATGGTAATATCGGTGACATTACCGGAAATACTATCGGATCTTCCGATTCGCTTGAGAGACTGGAAATGAATCAGGGAGGATCAAACGGAATAGGAAGCAGAAGCAACGGAGTAGTGAATATCAGCAATAATATTGTAAACAATATTCACATGCTTTTTGAAGTCGAAAGTTCGGGAATAGGTGGTATTTATTGTGAAAATACAGTAACAGGAACTTATACTGTAAGAAATAATACCGTAACGAATATGACAAGCAGA
>CAZLOL010000031.1:0-24136 GCA_964561045.1 uncultured Ignavibacteriaceae bacterium
TATATCCTTCATTCTGTAAAGTCCTGATGTAATTTAATTTGCCTGCCGGGGTCTGATTGAAAAGCAGCTGCTCATCATTGTTAAAAGAAAAGATATTCTGAAGGTTATGCTTTTCTGCATTATTATCACCTGAGATGACAGACATTTTGTAACTTTCCGAAAGATCACTGATAATGTTCTTTAATCCGTCCCTGTATTTGTTCCTGAAAGAATAATATCCTTTTATCTTTTTATCTATGGCAAGATATACATTAGTTGAAAATGCATTCCCCTGATATTCATTGTTAAAAATATATTCCGTACTGTCTATTTCTTTCAGAATATAATGTATGGTTCCGAGAATAATATTCTTCCCGGCTATGTCGCAGGAAATGCCTTCGCTCAGATTTTCCCTGTAGTTCTCAATTTCATAAAAGATTTTAAGATTAATGGAATCATAAATGGCTTTGCTAAGGGGATGAAAAGAATTTCTGGAGAGGGATTTCACCATTGCAAGCTCGCAAAGGTTCAGATCCGTACCGGTGTACTCAACAGTAATATCGTTAGTGTTTGTAATTGTTCCTGTTTTATCAAACACTATGGAATCTATTTTTGACAGGTTTTCGATCACATTGACATTCTTAAGATAAAATTTATTCCTTCCGAAAATGCGCATTGTATTTCCAAGGGCAAAAGGGGTAGTCAAAGCTAAAGCACACGGACAGGCAATTATCAGCACTGTCGTAAATGCATTCAAAGCCAGGTTGATATCTGTATTGTACCAGTATATTGCAGAGCCGAATGCTATTGCCAGAATTGCAAAAGTAAAATATTTGCTCACTGAGTTGACCGCATTCTGAAGATTTGTATCCGTCTTTTTTACAAAGGCCCTGTCATTCCACAGCTGGGTAAGGTAGCTCTGTGTTACAGTTCTGATCACTTCAAGCTCAATTGCACTTCCCAAATGCTTTCCTCCGGCATAGATTATTTCTCCCAGCACTTTCTGTTCCGGAACAGATTCCCCTGTAACAAAGCTGTAATCAATATTAGATTTTCCGTTGAATAATATGGCATCGGCAGGAACGATCTCATTATTGCGGATAATTATTCTGTCGCCTGCTTTTAATTTTGAAACGGGTATGCTCTTTTCGGTCTTGTTTGATTTTACGGTGACACATATCGGAAAGTATGATCTGTAATCTCTTTCAAAATTAAGTGTTTCGTATGTCTTGTTCTGAAACAGTTTCCCGAGAAGCAGAAGAAATACCAGACCTGCCAGTGAATCCGAAAATCCCGCATTATTAAAATAAATTATTTCATACAGACTTCTGACAAACAATGCCAGCAGACCCAGGGATACAGGAAGATCTATATTAATGAATTTCTTCTTTAAACCTTTCCATGCCGAAGAGAAATAATCGGATGCGCAGTAAAAGATAACCGGAATCGACAGAAGAATATTAAGATAATTAAATATGGTCTTTAAATTGCCTTCGATATAATTATTGATTGACAGATATTCAGGAAAGCTGAGAAGCATAATGTTTCCTAAGCAAAATCCAGCAACACCGATCTTTAAGTAGAGTTTCTTTGTATAGGAGTTATCTTTTATTTCCTTATCGTGAGAATCCAGTTTGATCAGAGGCTCATATCCGATCGAAGAAAGTAGTTTTACTACTTCCTTAAGTGAAATATCTTTATTGTTAAAAGTTATTTTAACTTTCTTCTCAGGAAAATTCACGCTTGAAGAGAGAACAGAAGGATTGATCTTATAAAGTTTTTCCAGCAGCCAGATACAGGAACTACAGTGAATTGAAGGAACAAAGAAAGTTACTGAAGAAAGATCTTTGTTTTTAAATTCTATAAGTTTGTTCTGTATATCATTATCATCAAGGTAGTCAAATTTCGAAACGTTTTGAAATTCTTTGATTTTTATTCCGCTGTAATTATCCAGAGTATAATAATTGCAAAGATCATTGCCGTTTAATATCTCATATACGGTTTTACAGCCGAGGCAGCAGAATGTATTCTCTCCGACTGTAATGGAATCATTTCTGCATTCTTCACCGCAATGATGGCATTTCGTTTCTATATTCTCTTTTACCAGTTTCAAAATAATTTAAATAAAAATTAATAAGTCAGAATTTTGGTGTATTCTGAAAGAATCTGCTTCTGATAAAAATAATTGTATGCAATTTACAAATTCTCAACTACAAAATATATCAATTTAAACATTAATCGTATGATGAGAATCAGATAATTATATGATTTTTGTCATATAATTTCATGCGGAAAGTTCTTGCGTTTTGGAAACCCGGATTAAATTGCTTCTTAAAATGTGAAAATAAGAAGACAAAACATAAATTACTTAAATTTATATTCCATTTTTTGTAAAAACACAATACCTGTTAACGAATAGAGACTTCTGAAAAACGCTATTTGTCATCCCCGATTTCTGAGAATGTCTCAAAACATTCTTTTAACCATTAAGTCACGAAAACACTAAGAAAATTGTTTTGGAAAAGGAATGCCTTGTGGTTTTGTGTTTTAGTGGTTTTAATATTTAATTAGTTTTAAGACATACTAAGCACGGGAGAAAAACTAAGCTTGTGGGTTTTTAGAAGTCACTAGATAATATATCCTCAATACTAAAAATTCAATACCTAATACTCAATACTTAACACCTGATACCAAAAAAAAAGCTCCCGATTCCCAACAAACCGGAAGCCCAAGGAAGAACAATATGAAAGAACACTCCTTGTAATTATAATATTAAATATCTAGAAAACTGATTGTCTTTAACTGATTAAAAAACTTCCGGAAATGGTCACCCGGAAGTTTTCAACGAAAGGACAAGAGAAAGAACAATTTTAATGTTTATATTTTACATTCAGATTGATAAGAATATTAATGCTAATTAATTTCAGATCAATCAGGAATTTATTATCATATTTCTTTACTTAAATTCAATAAATTAATTTCTGACATTTCAAACAGGAATCTTGTCAAAGTTAAAATTCTGATTTTTGTTGAAGATAATACTTCAAATCCGGAATATAATTTTACCTTATCAGTATCATCTTTCTGACTTCACTAATATCACCCGTACTTAATTTATAAAAATAAATACCGCTGGATAAATCACTTCCTTCAAATTTCACTTCATGCATGCCGGCATTTCTGAACTCATTCACCAAAGAGGCAATTTCTTTTCCTGCAGAATTGAATACTTTTAAACTTACATGGCCGCTTACTTTCATTGAATAACGGATTACAGTAGCTGGATTGAAAGGATTCGGAAAATTTTGTTCAAGAGTAAATTTTTCCGGAATGCTGAAAGTATTCATTCCCGCAACAGAAGTAAGACCCGTATTGCTTCCTTTCATAAATATCAAAGTACTTCCTGTTCCGCTTGGAGGAAGAGATCCCACCGCTCCTATATCTCCCTTGCCGTCATGATCAATGTCAGCAAAGACAGGTGAAAACACACTTAAGATTGCACCGGCTCTCATTCTGTATTCAAAAACTCCGTTATTATTATAGTAAAGTGATAAGGAATTTGATGCATTATTCCCAACGATAATATCCTTGTCACCATCATTGTCCAGATCACCTGCCGTAATTCCGGACACATTCAGAAGATCCGGTGAATATGCCGATGGCAGTATGACAGCTGGCTGAAATGTTCCGTTTCCGTTTCCGTAAAGAACTGACATAGTAGTACCTTCCCAGAAATTACTTGAAGCTATATCAGTTTTTCCGTCACTGTTAAAATCTTCAGCTACAATATCCGTTGCTCCGCCCTGTTCTCCGACAGAATAAGATACGGGAGGCATAATATCACCATTACCTAAACCCATTGATATTTCTATAATTGCACCGGCACTTCCGGTTATAATATCTTTATTACCGTCAAGATTAAAATCTCCGAAAGCTATTGGCGCAGGCTGAGGACTTACAATTTTTATGATTGGGTTTGCAAATACAGCGCTTCCGTTATTCAGACTTATATAAATTCTTCGTGAAGATTCAGTTATGCCCACACATCCAAGCCATTCAGTTACTACAACATCATTATCTCCGTCATTATCCAGATCAGCAGCATCAATATCATACCAGCCGCAGGATCCCAAAGCTTTTGTCTGTACGGCTCCGAAGGTTCCGTTTCCGTTATTTATTGCATAATGGAAATCATAAGGAGCTGAATTAATAGCAGTGGCAAAGAGTATATCGGGTTTATTGTCACCGTTCAGATCCCTGAATTTTGCCTGAACTCCGCCGCCTCTGATTGAGCATACAGTTCCGCCGTCAAAATTTCCGTTACCGAGATTTTTCATATATCTGACCTGAACTCCGGTAGCTGTCCTGCCTGATGCTGATACGACGGCATCAAGATCCAGGTCTCCGTCAATATCAGCGAAATCAACGCTTGCTGAAAATGAGTTGCCGGTTTCGAAAGCCGCAGGAACATGAAATACACCATTACCCGGGTTCTTATGTACCGTAAACTGCATCGAGTATGAATCTGCTGTCATTATATCCGTCTTGCCGTCATTATCCATATCGCCAACCATAACATCCTCGGTATTTTGACCGGCGTTATTCCTGTAGGAAGGATGGAAACCGCCTGTGCCGTCGCTCAGCATGACCTGATAACCGTCGGTAGCTCTTGCGTTTGCATTTGCAGTAATAATATCATTCCATCCGTCATTGTTAAGATCGGCAGTTTCAATATCTCTGATGCCTGCAGCAAAATTTGTTGTTTGTATCAGTTCAGGAGAAGAAAATATTACACCGGTATTTCTTAAAAGTCCAATTGCAGGAGCATTGCCTGATCCCAAAGCGTTATTGGAATAAAGAACATCGGGATCGCTGTCATTGTCTATGTCAGAAACCAAAACGTTTGGAAGATAACTCATTCCTCCCAGAATGAATGTATATTCTGTTCTGATTGAAAAATCACCGGTTCCGGAATTTAAAAGTATGTTTACTTTTCCGTTTTCATTTGCAACGGCTAAGTCTGTATAATTATCAGAATTTAATTTTCCTGCCGATACTTTAATCGGAGAATTCCCGGCTGGATAAAGTACAGGACCTGCAAAAGTTCCGTCGCCGTTATTTATTAAAATCGTAACCGTATTTCCGGATCCGAAACTGCCGTAAGTTGCAACTGCAAGGTCGGTCTTGTTATCTCCGTTAAAATCCTCAGCCGCAATGCCAACCGGACCTCCTCCAACAAAATAGCTGGCAGGACTGCCGAATGTTCCGTTGCCAAGGTTGAAATAAACTGAGACAGAATTTCCCGAATAATTATTTCCTGTATTTGATACGATTATATCTGTGTAAGCGTCATTATTCAGCCTGGCGGTAGTTACAAAATTTGACGAGTTAGAAGAAGGATAATAAACCGGAGCAGAATTATACATTCCGCCTCCAGAATTTTTTAGTAATACAAATCCGTTTGCAGTTCCCATAAATCCTGCAAAATATTTTGAACCGACAACATCTGAATCACCATCGTTATCTATATCCGCTAATCTTCCGCTGTTAAGAAAATAATTCTGCTCGCCCAGCTTTGCATTAAATCCATACCATGTCTTATCGAAAGGTTTTAATACGGACTGAGCATTAAGTGATAAGCAAAGGAATGTAAGAATTACTATTGCTAAAATTACACTGATTTTATTTTTCATAAGTTATTGATTTAAATCTGTTAAAATAAAATTAGTTAACTCAAACATAAAATTGCAAACCTGAATTTTCATTTTTGTAGTATTCAAAAATTTTCATGGTCTTATCAAATGAATAAACCTGGCAGAATTATTAAAAACTATTGTCAGATCACTCAGGTCTGTAAACATATCTCCGGTGAGATCCGTTATTGTATAACCTGATGTAAAAGCTGCTGCATCATTATAAACTGAGACTATATCAGTTAATTCTATATCCCCGTCCTGATTTATGTCACCATTATAAACACAATACTTACTGCCTCTTAGAATTTGATTATTTCCAAAAGCCTGTGATGCTGAAATTGTAAAATCGTAACTTAAGCTTCCGGAATCGAATGAATTACCTCCGGCGCTCCAAGTCTCCAGTCCATTGCGATGTTTGATAATTATATAATAAGGAACAGAATTGACGGCATTCGATAATTTAAAATTTCCGTTTCCATTTGAATCAAGTAAAGTCATGGCTGAGTCAGAAATGGAGAAAGGTGCAGATATATTTCTCAGATAAACTCTAACAGTATCTTCTAACATTCTATTCGATACAGGATCATACAAACCATCAATTATCGACTTAAGATATAGTGTCTTGGTTTGCGAATATTTTATAACAGAATAGTAAAACTGTCCAACTACGAACAAATCAAGATCAGTATTAAGAGCTAGTCCCATTCCTTTTCCCGCATACAGATTAGCTTCAGCAACCCAAGGGTTACTCCCATCAGAATTATATCTCACCGTCTCCAATCCATTATATGTAGTACCAATATACGGAACACCAACATTTCCGGTAACATAAATTTCATCCTGCGGTCCGGTCAAAGTAAAGTATGGGAATTCTTCCCATGATTGATTTACTTTAAACCTTCTGTACCAAATTATATTTCCGGAAGTATCAGTTTTCACAGTTAGCCATCCCGGAAATTCCCCTGGCAGCGCACCAAAACCTGTTATAATAATATTATTGTGAGAATCTATATTTACTAATTTTCCGTACTCAGAATTACTGAAATCATAATATTTTTCACGGATAAGATTACCTGAAAGATCATACTTCAGTAACATAACATCATTACTCGTACCTGAACTGAAATTATAATATGAACCTGTTATATAAATCCCTCCGTTATTATCTGCTTTAATACTTACACCTGCAGAACCCGGATGTTCTGAAATCCATTGCCTTACTCCCGAGTTATTATACATAACTGTGATCAATCCCCCGCTTTGGCCGCCTCCTGTTATAAAAAGATTCCCTGTCTGATCCAATTCCATACTTGTTGGGGTATCAAATCTTCCATTTTGATCGAAAGTATCCAGCCAAAGCTGAATACCGGCAGGTGAATACTTAACTGTAACGAAATCGTATGTAGCCGTGTATTGCCATGCCCTGCCTGTAACATAAATATTTCCAGACTGATCTACAATAGACCTTACAGCAAAAGCCCACGTACCCGGAATTAGTCTGTCCCATAGCAGGTTTCCGTCATTATCATATTTTAAAGTGAGAAGTCCTAACTCCACAGGCTGACTGCTGAAATTGTGACGATAACCTGTTACTATAACATTTCCTGAATCATCTTTAGAAATCCAGGTAGCGACAACAGCATAATCAGGTATTGTATAAAATCTCTCCCAGATAATATTTCCATACGTACTGTATTTTGTAGTTATGATTTTATTGTGGTCCCCGGATTGTCCGGTAACAATAACATTGTTGTCCTGATCTAAAACTAACATTACTCCTACCGGAAATCCTGGAAAAGTATTTAACACCCATTCTGTTGTTACATTTTGCGCAATCAGATTATTTAAGGCAACAAAAAATAGGATTGATATTATTACAACATTTAATTTTTTCATAATTCAGACTCTTATAATTAACATATTAAATTAGAATAAAACTGTTAAACTATTCACTGTATATCTGAGTATTCAAGTTCTCAGAATTTAAGCTTACTTCATCAGGATCATACGTTTCGTCTCTGTAAAACCATTTGCAGATAATGTATAGAAATATGTCCCGCTCGGAAGATTTGCAGCATCAAATATGTATTTGTATGTTCCGGGATTAAGTTCGGAATTTACAATTGCCGTAACTTCTTTACCCAGTATATCATATACTTTCAACGAAACAAATCCGGATTTCGAAATCTCAAATTCCAGATTCGTAACAGGGTTGAAAGGATTAGGAAAATTCTGACTTAATGAAAAATCTTTTACCATTGATGAATTTGAAGATATTCCGGTTGGTTCTGACTGCAACGATTTGTCTATACACTCAAAACCTGCAACACCTCCGTTACGGTATACAGTAACTCCCTGTGTAAATGTGTTTATCCATAAATTACCGCGTGAATCAAGATCAATATCATCTATCTGTTCACCGGGTAATTCTGAATTTTCCATAGTTAATGAACTCCAGTTGATTCCGTCATAAATTGAAATTCCGCCTGCCACATTTCCAAGAGCACTGAAAGAACTAACATATACCAAACCGTTACTTCCTATTTCAACAGATGTAACGTGATTTGCAACAATTGCAGAATTATTTGCATCCCACATTGTCCAGCTTGATCCGTTATATTTCCAGATACCTTCATCAGTAGCAAGCCACATATTATTCTTTGAATCGAAGGCAATATCGTTTACTGCGGTTACATTAGCACCTATGGCAGGTAAGTTAATACTGTCCCATACACCATTGTTGTAAACTGATAATTGCTGATAACCTCCGAAAAAAGCCTTCCCTCCGGAGTCAGTCCCGAATCCAAAAGAATCATATTGGAGCGGACTGTTTGTAATATCCCAGGTTGTCCATGTATTTGTGTTGTTATTATACATATGCGTGCCATAGTCAGAATAAAAGAAAACATTTCCGAATCCGTCAGCAAAACTTTCATCAATCCAGCTTACCGGGGAATTATTCAGATCAAATACCTGCCATGCTGAATAGTTTTTATAATTCCCGTTTGGGATCTTTACGACGGTACCGTTTGTGGAATGGTAAGCAAACCAGATATTTCCAAAACTGTCTTCACAGGTTGTTATGCCGACTGATGATAAAGTTTGCGGTGAAGGATATAATCCCTGATTAAATGGTCCGTAACTTTCCCATTTTGGACAATCGAAGATCTGTATTCCCCCGTTTCCATTTGCTGCCCAGAAACGGTCATGTGAGTCTACAAATATATTATAGTTATTGTGTTCAGACAATCCTGCACTGTATCTCATGTAATCATTCCATTGATTACCGTTCAACTTGCTTAATGTTGTAAGACCGGCTACCCAAAAACTGTTATCCTTATCTATATAAACATCAAATATTGCATCACCGCCGAAATATTCAGCCCACACTGTTCCGTTAAAAATCAGTACAACATTTGTAAATCCACCTCCTGACATTATCATTTTATTGCCTTTAATATATAATTCATACAGAGAGTAATTGCTCATCGCAGGTGTATTTGTTGGATTCATATAAGACCATGTAGTCCCGTCAAAAATACACAGCTCACTGTAAAAAGGGCTGTGTACCATAGCACAAAGTCTGTTCAAAGAATCCAATGCAATGTCATAAATTTCAGAACCTGTAATTCCTGAGTTTTGAGAGTTAAAGTCTGTAAAATTTGTTCCGTCGAATTTTGTTACACTGAACTTGCTGTGTATCCATTTATTATTTTGTGAATCAATAAGTATGTCAAAACATTCGAAATTGGGAAGACCGGAATTTCCGGGTGTATAGATTGTCCATGAGGTTCCGTCATATTTTGCAATACCGCCAATTGTAAAATTTATCTCCTGAAATGTTATCCAGACATTATTCTGATTATCAAAAGTAACGCTCCTGATATTGTCAGAAGGAAGAGGAGTATTTGAAGTATTGTAAGTTATCCAGTTTACTCCATCATATTTGCTCAGACCGTCAGCAGTTGCTACCCACAGATCATCATGTATATCAATCCCTGCGTCATAGACCCATTCGCTCTGAATGAATCCTTCAAAATTACTCCAGCACGTAAAAATTGTATCCTGGTGATTAAACCTTACTACACTTCCTTCGTGTTCGATCGCGCTTCTTCCGCCTGTCCATATATTTCCAAAACGATCACCGTTTATGAAATAATGCTCTTCAGTTGCTACGCCTGTGTTTGTAGGTCTGATGTAAACCCATTCTGAAGATTGTGCAAAAACTTGTGTAGAGATTATCAGTAACATTATACAGATAGAAATGTTTTTCATGTTAAATAATTATAATAGTTATATTTTAAAAAATGTTAATACGGTTATTTATTTAAATTAGTGAAAATAATTTTACTTTCATCTTAGAGTAAATTAACAAAAGGAGAATTACTCTTAGATTTTGGATTCATTCCGATAGTTTTTCTGTAGAGATTATACCGGAACATTAAGAGAAGTCATTAATATAATAACATTGTAAATCGAGATTTTATTTTCCAAATTTTCTTAATTTAATATCTGAATTTCTTTAAACAAAATTACCTTTTTTAAAAGTAAAAACTCAAACCGGAATTTAAATATGTTTAGTATTCAAGTTATCTTTTAAATTTGTTTATAAATTAAAATGCTATCCGATAATTTTATAAATATAAAAACATTATTGGACAGCATTGAAGTCAAGTTGATATTTTATTGTAAATTTCTATGGAGTTATTTTGATAACAAAAATTGAAGAATTATTATTTGTTATGATCAGATCAGTAAGGTCCGTAATATTATCCCCGTTAATATCGGTAGTATTATATCCGGTAATGTAATTCTGTGCATCATTATAAATTACAACCAGGTCCGTAAGGTTTACACTTCCATCCTTATTTACATCGCCGCTGAAATCAGCATACCTTAACGGAGTTGTATCAACCTGCTTTAAATTATTTCCGAATGCTTTTGTGATCTGGTCTGACATATTGTAATCAATACTGCTTCCAGATGTAAATGCTTCCCCTCCAAGCCTGCTCCATGTTTCGATACTGTTCCTGTGATTAATAATTATATAATACTGTCCGTTTGGCAAACTGTTAAAATTAAATGCAGCGTTACCTGAAGTTGATAATACAGCTTTCGCTGAATCCGCGAGTGAATATGGAGCTGATGAATTTCTAAGATAAACCAAAACAGAATCGCTGACCATACTGTTTGTGTTCGAACTATAAAGACCTTCTATAAACATTGTAAGATTCAGGGTAGTAACTCCGGGTCCGGTTTGTAAAGTTCTGTCTATGCATTCAAATCCCGTTACACCATTAGGATTATGTACATTTACACCTTCACCCTGAGTAAGTATCCAGATATTTCCTAATGTATCCAAAGCCAGATCTTCCACCTGTTTATGAGAGATCGGAGATGAACCTTCAAGGAAAGTAGAAAACACATTTCCTGTTCCGTTAAAATAAGAAAGACCTCCATAGTATGGAAAGTTCAATGTGTTATGCGCTCCTGCATAAATTATGTTGTTTGTTTTGTCAATTTCAACTGCCCAGACTACATCTGCTGCTATATTAGAATTAGATGTATTCCAGGTTGTCCAAACTGTTCCGTCAAACTTCCATAAACCTTCTTCAGATCCGATCCACATGTTATTGCCTGCATCGAATTTAATATCGAAGATGTATGAAATTCCTACTGTATCCAGATCCATTACGCTCCATACACCATTGTCATAAATATCTATTCCCCCGATATGCCCTACATACATTCTCCCTCCCGATCGTGCCTCCAAACAGGAAGGTAATCCGGTAATTCCATTGCTGAAATCCCACAATGACCAGGAATTAGTGTTCTTATCATACATAAAAGTGTTACTTGTGTAATCTGATATGAAAAAAACCTTTCCGCTGTCATTCCCTTCTGCCTGTTCAGGACCCTGAAACCAGGGATGTGAATTGTTTTTATCCCAAACTACCCATGATGCATAATTCTGATAATCACCATTCGGGATCTGAATTGCATATCCGTCCGAACCTTCATAGATAAACCAAATATCACCATCCGGGGTCTCGGAAATGTAGTTGCCAACATAACTTTGCGTCTGCGGAACCGGAAACAAACCTTGATTTAAAATCCCATATACTTCCCAGTTAGGACAATCCATCACTTGAATTCCTCCGTTTCCGTTAGCAAACCATTTCCGGTTTTTGCTGTCTACAAAAATATCTTTATTGGAGTTTTCGGCAAGTGATGTGCTGTATCTTGTGTAGATCTTCCATTGAGTTGCTTCGCGCTTTCTTACTGCAATCGTGCCGGCAGCCCAGAAATTACCGTTTACATCAATGTAACTGCTTAACAAAAAATCATTTGTCCATTCCCATGTCCAGCTTGTTCCGTCAAACATCATTATGCGAGATGAGTTGGTTGTCTCTGTTAATATAATTTTGCTGCCTCGTATGTACATTGTTGTTGCATTAAAATTAGCGACCGGCCATACTGTGTTATTAATATGACTCCATGTAGTCCCATCAAATATATCAACATTTGGTCCGTTGCAAATCCAAACTCTGTTCAATGAATCAACCATCACTTCACGCGGCGCACCGGGAGACAGTCCGCTGTTTGATGAAGTAAAAAGATTCCAGTTTGTGCCGTCAAACTTTATTAATCCTAAATTGCATGTGATCCATTTGTTATTGTTTTGATCTATTGCAATGTCAGTTAATTGTTGTGAAGGAAGGTTAGAGTTAGATGAAGTATAAAATGTCCAGGCATTTCCGTTATAATATCCGACTCCCCCGTCGAATCCGCTTCCCTCTTCACCGGTGACAACCCAAACATCATTATCAGCTTCTATGGAAATTCCTTTTATCTGATCCCATTGCAGTGCAGAGTTTGCTGAAGTATGATGCTGCCAGTTAATTCCGTCCCCTGAAGTTGCAAGACCGTTGTTAGTTCCTACCCAGATTCTGTCATTATTATCGAAAGCAATATTATTTATTATTTCATCCGGCAAATAATTGTCAGCATAGGTTCCCCAGTTAGTAAAAGTAGTTCCGTCAAAACGTACAAGACTTCCCTGACTCCAGAATGGCATGCGGCCGGCTGTCCACATATTTCCGAACCGGTCGCCGCGCACTACAAAGTGCTGGTCGCCTCCTATTCCGGTATTGTCTGTACGTATATAAGTCCATTCAGGATTGAGTGTCGGGAATTGTGCAATGGCAATTGGAAAAGCAAATGCCAGCATGAAAAAGGTAAGTAATAAGTTTTTCATCATATATAATTTTGTTTAATTATAATTAATTTGGAGTAAGATATATTCTTTCAATAAAATTTTCTAAAAAACTCTTTATGATCTTCTTGCCTTTGTGATAAAATAGTTTTTTAATTTATTGATAATTTCGTCATGGTCTGATCAGATGAACAAAGTTAGCTGAGTTATTATATGCGATTGTAATATCAGTTAGGTCAACAATCATATTGCCGGTGAGATCAGTATTGACATAACCGGTAACAAAATTACCTGCATCATTAAAAACCGATACAATGTCTGTTAGATCTATTACTTCATCCTGATTTACATCACCTGAATAAAATGACCATATCGAACCTACCTGTTTCATATTATTACCGTAAGCCTGATTTGAAGCTGTAGTGAAATTATATGTTAATGTATCTGCTTGGAACGAAAGTAAGTGTTCGCTCCATGTTTCTATAGAATTTCTATGTTTAACAGCGATGTAATAAGGAATTCCGTTCACAGCATTTGAATATTCAAACTGATTTGCAGATCCTTGTCCTCCGATCCCCAAATCTGACTCAATTAAATTAAAAGGTGAAGCAGCATTTCTCAATTCAACATTTACAGTATCATGTGCATTTAATGCTTCAAAACTGAATGACAATGTTAATATTAATAATGGATTACTTACGGTTAGTACCGCAACTCCCCTGCTTGCACAGCTGATCCAAAGTTCATAACCCTCCTGTATATTTTTAACTTCAATATCATAAATCTGAGCATGCGGTAAACCTCCTGTTTGCTGCTGAGGAATAATTCCAAAGTTTGTCCCGTCAAACCAGCATAAGCCGTAAACAGAAGTCGTTGTGCTTCCGAAATTTGCAAACCATAATCTTCCATCAGGTGTCAATGCGAGCGGAGAAATATTATCGCCGGGTATCTGAGAATTAGCGGGAGAATAAAACTGATATGAGCCGGTATTGGCGTTGACTTTTGCAAGACCTTGATTTGTACCTACCCAGGCAAATCCATTTTCAGCAGGTATAACATTTGTAAGGACATCACTTTGCGGATCAAGCTCAGAGAAATCATCAACTGTCCTTGAAAAATTATAAGAACCGTCAGTTCTTAATACCTGATATCCGGAACACGCCCAGATGGTTCCTGATCTTGACGGGTCTTTTTCTATATTTGCGCCCCAGCCCATAAAAGGAACTGTTGTCCAGCTGCTAAGCCCATCATTATAATATTTTAAATTGTAATATTCACCCAGACTCCATAACCTGTTCTGTGAATCTTCAACTACTCCTTCAGATCTGTCACTTGAATAATTAAGTGAATTATATGTACTTCCGTTCCATGAATGCAAATAGTTAAACATTGGATTGACAATTATATTTCCGTTAGATGGCCGGTAATACAGAACCTCAGCATTGTCTGTTGGAAATGGGAAAGGATTTCCAAGTCCATAAGTGAATTCATTAAATCCGGTCCATCTGGTTCCGTCATATTTCTGAAATCCGCCAACACCTGTCCCTGCATTTCCTGCCATGTAAACATTACCTGTATTATCAATTGTAATATCTTCTACCCAGTATGTAAACTGAGAAGTGTTTGTAATACGATATCTCTGCCAAATACCTGTTTGAGCATCACGTTTTGCAGCTCCTCCTATACCGCTTGCCCATACATTACCTGTTACATCTACATCCAGACCATAAGAAAAACCTCCTTCCCTCCAGACTCCATAATTCTGCCATGTAGTTCCGTTAAATTGCCAGACAGTACTATTCCCGTCTGCCAGCAGAGCTTTACCGTTTCCATAAGCTTTGAAAGCCCATACATTATTTTCAGTATTTGAAGGCGGCTGAGAAGGTGTGATCCAGTTTCCTGCAGATGTTCTGTAATCAAGCGAATAAATATTTCCGGAATCAGTATATCTGAACGCCCATAGATTATTTGAATCATCAATGCAGTCATTTCCCGGCAGAGCTACTAATTCTCCGGGATTAAGGTTTTGAGGCTGAAGTGTAAACAACTGAGTATCACTGTCAAAAGTAATCATTGTATTCCAGCCTTCTCCATCGACCCAGACCACATAACCGCCGGAAGTCTTTTTCTGTATGGAGACGTTTTCACAGAATCCAATTAAGCCAGGCCAGTTGTTTGCAGTTGATCCATAATGCCAGTAACGCCAGACATTTGTTGAAGGGTTATAATTTACCAGTCCTCCGTTTCCCCAAACCACAGAAAGCACAGCTGCCCAGACAGTTCCATCAGGAGCAATTTCTAAATCAATTGTTCTTCCTCCTGGATGCGGCGAGTTATCAGCTCCCCAAAATTGCAAAGAACTTCCCCCTGCTGACGGATCAAATTTTAGAATTCCTCTCCATGTAGCCATCCATAATATGCCGTTTGTATCTTCTGATATATCGCTTATACGTGAAGCACCAACATCATTTATATTTCCTATAACCGGATAATCCACATTAGAATAATTTATCCATCTGTTTTCTGATTGAACGAACTTAGCAAACCCGCCTTCTTCCCAGCCGGGAGTGTAACCTGCAATATATGGATCTCCGTTATGATCTATCCATATTGCTTCAACATAATCACCCTGAATTCCCGTATTGCCTGTGTTGTAGTAACGCCAGGAGTAATCTGAGGTCTGAGCGCTGAGCGATTGCACTGCAAATGTAATTGCATATAAGCATAGTAAAAAATTATACATTATTTATTTTTTTTAAATTAAATAAATATTACTAATATCTGTTTGTTGTTACTTAATCAGAAGCATCTTCTTCGTTTCACTTAATCCATTCACGTTTAAAGTATAAAAGTAAATTCCGCTGGTCAGATTTGATCCGTTAAAATTATATTTGTATGTACCCGGATTAAGATTTTCATTTACCAGTGTTGCCACTTCTTTTCCAACAATGTCATGTACTTTTAAAGAAACAAAACCTATATCAGAAATTCCAAATTCCAGGTTCGTTACAGGATTAAACGGGTTAGGATAATTCTGAGATAAACTGAATGTTCCGGGGATTTCGATCTGATTATTTCCCATACCTGTTACTATAAGTTCTGTAGGAATCGTTTTTACAATTGTACCCAGCAATCCCCCTGCATAAACGTAGTTATCAGTATTGAAATATAATGCATACAAACCGTTATCCGTCACAGTAGGCTGCTCTATCCAGCTGTTACCGGAATCAGTAGATTTAACAATTTTACCGTCACTCGACACTGCATATCCGAAATTATTTCTGAACTGAATTTTATAATATCCTCCGGAAGGTGCTGACATTACATTCCATGTTGCACCGCCGTCAGTTGTTTTCAATAATCCCTGACCTGATGAAATGTATCCTGTATTTTCATCAGTAAAGTCAATTGAAGTCAGATAGGCAAAAGTAAAGGGACAATTTTGATTTATCCATGTTTGTCCTGCATCAGTTGTCTTAACTATTACACTGTTATCACCAACTGCATAACCAATGCTTTCATTAGCAAAACAAATTGAAGTAAGTAAACTCCCGGCAGAAGGAACGGCCGTTGAAGACCAGGTCTGTCCGGCATTTGTAGTCTTTTTTAATCTGCCGTAACTTCCTACTGCGTATCCGGTAAATAAATTTGTAAATGCAATATCCGTAAAAATCTCATTTGTTGTACTCGAATAAACATTCACCCAGTTTGTTCCGCCGTTTGTTGTTTTTTTAATGTCAATGCTCCCGGCAATATATCCTGTCTCAGGATCAGTAAAACTAAGACCGTACATTGGTGTATGATATGAGCTTATTTGTGATACCCATGTCGCGCCTGCGTCAGTAGTTTTTAGTATATCACCGCTGCTGTAACCGCAGACTGCATAGCCGGTAGTTGTATTTACAAATTTTATTTCGGATAATGTATTCTCAGTCGCAGCATATTGTGTTTCCCAGTTTGATCCGCTGTTAGTTGATCTCATTATAACACCATATTTACCAACTGCGTGAATTTTACCATCTTCTGTTCTCTGCGCATCCATAAAAGGTTTTATTGTATTCCATCCGAAATCTTCCACGGTCCAGTTGTATCCTCCGTTTGTGGTCTTTAAATAAATATTACCTGAACCTATTCCAAATCCTGTATCATTATTTACAAAGATCAATGAAACAACATCCATGCTTGTAGGTGAACCTGTCTGAGTCCAGTTAAGTCCGGAATTTGTTGACATCAATACGCATCCATTATCACCTGCTGCTATGCCTGTAGTCTGATTTAAGAAGTGTATATCGTATAAAGCCGGAAAATCATAATACTGTACAAGTTCCCATGTCGATCCTCCGTTTGTTGTTTTTATGATCTCGCTTCCGAGTGATCCTCCCGCAACATAACCATTATTTTCATCTAAGAAATGAAGTGTGTTCAGATAATTAGCGCCTGCGGTTGTTTGTGTTGTCCAGACGGATCCGCCGTTAGTTGTTTTCCAGATCTTGCTTTCGAGCTGAAAGAATCCAAGAACATACCCGGTATTTATATTTATAAAATTTATATCCATGATTGTAAAGAGCGAATCAAAAGGTCCTTCAACTGGAAGCTGAACAGTAATCCAGTTCAGACCTCCGTCTGTAGTTCTTTTCAAAAGCTGATTAAAACCGCCTATATATCCTGTACTGGAATTTACAAAATCAACACTTATCAGCCTTGTGCTCGTACCGGGATTTAGCTGATTCCAGCTGATTCCTCGATCTGATGTTTTTAATACTGTTCCGAAAGCACCGACAGAATAACCTGTGCTGTTATCTGGAAAATCCAATGCAAAAAGACTGTTGCCCTGAGGATTTGGATTCAGCCATTTCCAGTTATCAGGTTGCTGTGAAAAAACATATGCATTAAATGATAATATTATCATTAACGCGCCGTAAATTGTTTGTATATTTTTCATTTTACTGTTATTTAGATTACATTCTAAAATGGTTTTACTTATAATGTTTTTTAATATAATATTCAATTTTATCTGAAAATAAATTTTTAAGGAATAATCCTGCTTACAAAATTTACTGCATTATTGTTTGCAATGATCAAATCAGTCAGGTCAGTAATATTATCTCCGTTTATATCAGTATTATTGTATCCTGATGAAAAATTTGCTGCGCTGTTGTGAATCATAACTACGTCGGTAAGATCTACATTTCCTTCCTGATTCACATCTCCGCTGTAAGTGGCATACCTGACAGGAGATGAATCAACCTGCTTCAGATTATTTCCAAATGCTTTTGTCATCTGATCTGTCATATTATAATTTAAGTTAACACCAGCCGTAAAAGCCTCACCTCCCTGCCTGCTCCAGGTTTCCAGACTGTTTCTGTGCCTGATAGCAATGTAATACTGACCTGACTGTGCGTTGGAAAATGTCAGTTGTACATTTCCTGATGAGGATAAAACTCCTTTTGCTGAATCTACTGTATTAAACGGAGCAGTTGAATTTTTAAGGTAAATCCTTACTGTATCGCTTATTGCCGTATTCGAATTAGGATCATAAAACCCTTCAATAAGCATTGACAGGTCAAGTACTGTATTAACTCTTAATAATTCAGTCGGAATTGTTTTAACTATTGTTCCAAGTAATCCGCCGGCATAAATATAATCATCAGTATTGAAATAAAGAGCGGAGAGTCCGTTGTCTGTGACTGTTGGCTGAACTATCCAGCTTGTTCCTCCGTCAGTTGACTTGATGATCTTGCCGTCTCCTGTGATCGCATATCCGAAATTCCCCCTGAACTGTACTTTGGCATATCCTCCCGGCGGCGTGGATAAAGCAAACCATGAGCTGCCGCCGTTTGTAGTTCTGTAAATTCCCGTAGCACATGAAATGTAACCATTGTCTGTATCTGTGAAAAATACATCGCTTAAATTAATAAAAGGAGAAGCCACTGACATTGTTGTCCAGTTCACTCCGGCATTTGTAGTTTTTACAGCAGCATTGTTATCGCCGACTGAATATCCTGTTGTTTCATTTACAAAAAATATGGAAGATAAAATTGTACCTGAACTTGAAATTGTAGAAGCTGTCCAGCTTGCACCTGCATTTGTTGTCTTCATCTGTCTGCCGTATGAACCGACGGCATACCCTGTACTTTCATTTGTAAAATAAATATCAGTAAAGATCTCGTTAGTAGTGCTGTTGTAAACTGTATTCCAGTTTGTCCCGCCGTTAGTTGTTTTGTAAAGTGAAATGCTTCCTGCAAGATATCCTGTTTCAGCATTAATGAAAGAGATACCGTATATTGAAGTTGTGTAAGTACTTACCTGAGAAACCCATGTTGATCCTGCATCTGTCGTTTTCAAAATATCTCCGTGATTGAATCCTGTGACTGCATAACCTGTGGTTGTATTTATGAATTCTATATCCGAAACATATCCGTCAGTTACAGAAGGCTTGAAAGTAAAATCTGCTCCGGAATTTGTAGAGCGCACCATAGCTCCGTAAGTTCCAGCCGCGTGAATTGTTCCTGATGAAGTAACAGCCGCATCAAAATACTGGCTGCTTGTACTTGCTCCGATAGTCTGGCTTTCATACCAGTTATCTCCGCCGTCTGTAGTTTTTATATAAACTGAACCTGAGCCAAAACCGAAACCGGTTGTTGCATTTATAAAATTAAGTGAATGCACATCAATTCCTCCGTCCGACAGAACAAAGTTCCAGGAATTGCCCGCATCAGTTGTCCTGTACATTCTTCCCTGATCGCTGCCGCAGTATCCTGTCTGAGCATTAAGGAAAATCATACTGTGTTTTGCATAACTGTCTGTATAGATCAGATTCCAGTTGACTCCGCCGTTTGTAGTCCTTATCACTTCACCTCCGAAAGAGCCGCCGCTGGCGAAGCCGGTATTTGCATTCAGGAAATACAGATTGTTCAGATAATTAGCGCCGCCGGTTGTCTGTGTAGACCAGCTTGATCCGCCGTCAGTTGTTTTCCAGATCCTGCTTTCAAAAAGAAAAAATCCTAAAACGTATCCTGTACTCGCATTAATGAAATCTATATCATAAATATAATAATTTGGAGCCGAAGGCAGTATCAGATCATTCCAGGTTTGTCCTGCATCAGTTGTTTTCTTCAGAAGCTGATCAGTTCCTCCTGCAAACCCTGTACTGACATCAACAAAATCCAGACTTAAAAGCTGATCGGTGAAATCTGTATTCAGCTTTATCCATTCGTTTCCGTTGTCTGTTGTTTTTAGAATAGTACCGTAATTTCCCGCAGCATAACCTGTGTTATCATTCACGAAGTCCATTGCCCTTAGATTATTGCCCTGCGGTTTTGGATTCAGCCACATCCAGTTATCCGGCTGCTGTGAAAATGAGGGAAGGTTGGTCAGTAATAACATCAGGGAAATTTTCATTGTAAGAATTAAAGTTTTCATCTGTTGGTTTTTTTTTGTTTGAATAAATTGTTTGAAAATTAATTTACACCAAATTAATACAATTTTTTATTGTATACCAAATTAAAATGTAACTATATTTAGTTTTCAAATGGGTGTTATGGACTTAATTACCGGTCGGAAATGTAGATTTTCTGCAATTAAGAGGATGCCGGTCTTCTTTGCCTTCGAAATATTTAGATTTCATAGTAAATAGATCAGCAGAAATATTGTCAGGCTCTCAACTATTTTTTTTGAAATGTAAATTCTGAAAGATGAAGTTGTCAACAATTATTTAATGATTGATAAGTTCAATATGATTTAGATTTTGCAAAGTTTTGAAAGACATGGATATCAATACTTTGTTCCATTAAAATTTATTGAAATTAGTAGATTTTAGAGTTATGTTAATACAAGTTAAATACAAAATAAAGGAAGGACAAATATCCTGTCTAAAAGAATTTAAAACAAATCTCTCATGGAAAATATAAAAGAAGAAAACACTTCCGAAATGATAACAGTATTTGAAGAAAACAATTCTGCCATATTCCAGATGGCAAAGACTTTGCTTTCAAGGGAAGGAATAAAATTCTGGTCAAACGGAGAATATGCCGGCGTCATGCAAAGCAGAATCCCATATGTATTGACGATTAAAGTATTTAAAAAAGATGAAAAAGCCGCGAGAAAGCTATTAAGCAGTTTTGATTCACCTGAACCTTATGTTTCATCAAACGAAACGGACAGGAAAATAAATACTTTCATTGGCAAATGGGGAATTTTAATTATTATATTATCAATTGCTTTGATGATAGCAGCTTTTTTCATATTTAAGTAACATCCCCGCAAATTTTATCTTTGAAACACATTAAAAATTTCCAGTAATTTCTTCCAAACAAATCCGTCTAAATTTCCAGATCCCTCTTAAATTCACTTGAATTCTCAGAACATTCTTATTATATTAGCACTCTAAGCAATAGACTGCTAAGATTTATCAAATCAATCTAAATCATTTAAAAATAACATAATTACGAAAGGTTAAAAAATGAAAATTAAACCATTAAGCGATAGAATTATCGTAAAACCGGCTGAAGCGGAAGAAAAAACAGCTTCGGGAATCATCATTCCGGACACTGCAAAGGAAAAGCCAATGAAAGGCGAGATCGTTGCAGTTGGAGCAGGAAAAGTAAGCGATGACGGAAAAGTCATTAAAATGGAATTGAAAGTCGGCGATCAGGTACTTTACGGAAAATATTCCGGTACAGAGATCACTTATGAAGGTACAGAATACCTTATTATGAGAGAATCTGATGTTTATGCTGTAATATAAAGAGTTTAAAGACTTACCCTGCCTGATTATTTTTGAAGAGGATTAAAGGGGAGGTCGGTACACTAAAATAATTTTTAAAAACTAAAAACAAAAACACAAACATGGCATCAAAAATAATATCATTCGACACTGAGGCAAGAGCCGCCTTAAAAAGAGGTGTTGATACACTTGCTAATGCAGTGAAAGTTACATTGGGTCCAAAAGGACGCAATGTAGTAATAGACAAGAAATTCGGCGCTCCGACTATTACAAAAGACGGCGTGACCGTTGCTAAAGAAATCGAGATCGAAGATCCGGTTGAAAATATGGGTGCGCAGATGGTGAAAGAAGTTGCTTCTAAAACTTCAGACGTTGCAGGTGACGGTACTACTACCGCAACAGTTCTAGCGCAGGCTATCTACAGAGAAGGTCTTAAACATGTTACATCAGGTGCAAATCCAATGGATCTTAAAAGAGGTATTGATAAAGCTGTAACAGAATTAGTAGCCGGATTAAAATCAATTTCGTCACCTATTAAAGAAAATAAAGAGATCGCACAGGTTGGTGCAATCTCAGCTAATAATGACAAATACATCGGCGACCTTATTGCACAGGCAATGGATAAAGTCGGAAAAGACGGCGTCATCACGGTTGAAGAAGCTAAAGGAACAGAGACAACAGTTGATGTAGTGGAAGGCATGCAGTTCGACAGAGGATACTTATCCCCTTACTTCGTTACCAATGCAGAATCAATGGAAACCGAATTAGAAGATCCTTACATTTTAATTTATGATAAGAAGATCTCAACAATGAAAGACCTTCTTCCGATTCTTGAAAAATCAGCTCAGTCAGGAAGATCAATGCTTATCATTGCTGAAGATATCGAAGGTGAAGCTCTTGCAACATTAGTTGTAAATAAATTAAGAGGTACGCTTAAGATCTGCGCAGTGAAAGCTCCGGGATTCGGCGACAGAAGAAAAGCCATGCTGGAAGATATAGCGATACTTACAAAAGGAACAGTTATCTCTGAAGAGCAGGGTTACAAACTTGAGAATGCAACTTTAGCTTACTTAGGTACAGCTAAGAGAGTTGTTATAGACAAGGACAATACAACAATAGTCGAGGGTGCAGGAGCTCCTGAAGACATAAAGAAAAGAGTGAACGAAATTAAAGGACAGATGGACAAGACAACATCAGATTACGATAAAGAAAAATTACAGGAGAGATTGGCAAAATTATCTGGCGGAGTTGCAGTATTAAAGATCGGCGCATCAACTGAAGTTGAGATGAAAGAAAAGAAAGCCAGAGTTGAAGATGCATTGCACGCTACGAGAGCTGCAGTTGAGGAAGGAATAGTTGCAGGAGGCGGAGTAGCACTTCTCAGAGTTGCTTCCAAACTGGACGGATTAAAAGATGACAATCACGATATTATGACCGGTGTAGGAATAATTAAGAAGGCAATTGAAGAGCCGATAAGACAGATCGTTGGAAATGCAGGACTCGAAGGTTCAGTAGTAGTGAACAAAGTAAAAGAAGGTAAAGGAAACTACGGATTCAACGCAGCGACAGAAGTATATGAAGACTTGGTGAAAGCCGGTGTCATAGATCCTACAAAAGTAACAAGGATCGCGCTGGAGAACGCAGCATCAGTAGCAGGATTACTTCTTATGACTGAAGCATGTATCGTTGAGAAACCCGAGAAAGAAAAGATGCCGATGATGCCTCCGGGCGGCGGCATGGGTGATATGGGCGGAATGTACTAGTCGCTTCGCTTCAATTATCAATTATCAATTTTCAATGATCAATTGGTGAGACGCGAGGAAGATTAGAAGTAAGACGCTGAACGCATATGAATTGAAACTATATTTTTGTCATCCCCGCGTGCTTTTAGCGGGGATCCAATCAGAGAAGTGTGCATGGAAGACAATGTAAAATAAAATTGAATGTGTTTTAAATACAAAATGTCACCTTGAGAAATCGGGGTGACATTTTTTTATTGAAATAACCTTTTTCAATATTTGCTGTCATTCCCCAAAAAACTGGAATCCATTCTGAATGCATGTTTAGAATATATTGAATGGAAATAACATGTAAAATAAATTAGATGTATTTTAAATAATAATGTCATATTTAGAGTTCAGGGTGACATAATTCCATAATTGATAATAATACTGAGCGGAAATTTATATTTGCCTAAAATTCAATTAATAGCATAATTGGAATTCGAATTTTTTAGAATGACTGATTCTTCTTAATAAATGTTTGTGAATATTTGAGGAAGAATAAATTGTTAAAAAAAAAAGTTTTCTCATCGCTGCATTGCTGTTTACCCCGACAGGAGAAGACTTTGATCTGTATGCAACTAACCTCACATTCAAACTTACTGTTTCAGGATTAATAGACAAAAGCGGTTGTTCATGCAATGACTGGTTCATTTACGATACTGTTCTTTCAACTGCTTCAGCAAGATGTTCGGAGTACCCGTTGCTTGGTGGAGATTTCTTTCTATCTTTGGACTTT
>CAZLOL010000032.1:0-5911 GCA_964561045.1 uncultured Ignavibacteriaceae bacterium
CTGTATAATATAAAATTCTTTCTGTCGTAGTTGTCTTACCGGCATCAATATGAGCCATAATACCGATGTTTCTCGTTTTTTCTAATGATACTTGTCTTGGCATTTTATTATTTAACTGTCTTTCTTATTTAATTTTCTTGTTTGTTATTGAAATTTCGGTTATTACCATTTAAAATGAGCAAAAGCCTTGTTTGCTTCTGCCATTTTATGAACATCTTCTTTTTTCTTAACAGAACTGCCTTCACCTACTGCAGCTGCCATCAGCTCATTTGCAAGTTTCAAAGACATTGATTTCTCGTTTCTTGCCCTTGTATAAGTCAGGATCCATTTTATTGCCAGCGCTACTCTTCTGTCCGGCCTTACTTCTGTAGGCACCTGATAATTTGATCCGCCTACCCTTCTGGATCTTACTTCTATAGCAGGCTGAACATTATTGATTGCTTTTTTAAATACATCAACGGCTTCGCCTTTTGTCTTGTCCGCAATTATTTTAAATGCATCATACATAATTCTCTGAGCTACCTGCTTTTGACCGTCAAGCATTATGCTGTTTATGAATCTTCCGATTAATATGTCATTAAATTTCGGATCTGGCCTTCTGATTCTTTTTTCGGCTCGTTTTCTTCTCATTTAAAGTTAGATCTAAATTATTTTATTATGAAATTTTAAAATTAACTTGCTGCGCCGGCTTTTGCCTTCTTGGCACCGTATTTTGAACGTCCTTTTTTCCTGTTAGCCACTCCTGCTGTATCCAGTGCTCCTCTTATTATATGATACCTTACTCCGGGAAGATCTTTTACTCTTCCGCCTCTTATTAATACTATCGAGTGCTCCTGTAAATTATGTCCTTCCCCGGGAATATACGCTGTAACTTCAATTCCGTTGGTAAGTCTTACCCTTGCAACTTTTCTTAAAGCTGAATTAGGTTTCTTTGGAGTGGATGTATAAACTCTTGTGCAAACACCGCGCTTCTGAGGACATGAATCCATTGCCGGGGCTTTGCTCTTCGAAATGATCTTCTTTCGGCCTTTTCTGATTAACTGATTTATTGTTGGCAAATTTCTTTATCTTATTATTGTGGAAACATACAAAATACTAAAATTAATGTTTTTAGTCAATTGCTTTTCTGATATTTTTAAGCAATTTATTCACTGTTGATCATATCGTTTGAATCTTGAAATGCAGACTAAGATTTGAGTCTGTTTTTTTTTATAGTGCAAAATTAAACCTGACAAAGAAAACTCTCCGGCAGTTAAATTGAACTTAAAAAATGCTCATATTCCGCGCTTTCCGAATAAGTTGTAGCAGTACTTTATATTATGCCTGCAAATGCTGCTGAAAAGGTTAATTTTCAGAATCTTCACTTCAATTAAAAATCGCATTTTCAGAATGAAAATATGTGTAATTTCGATTGATAAATAACAATCGTCATAAACTTTATCCAAAACTCACAATATAAAACTCCAAAATTTTTTAAAATTATAGGATAATTAAAATAAGGATTACACCGGAAAGAATTACTTTCCTGTTATTATTTATTGTCCTTTCAGTGGCTGAGATTAAATCTAATATAAGCATAACTCTGATCTGTGTTGTTTCCGTAAGTTATATTCTTGCTGATATTATATACGTAATTTACGTCAAATGTGTAATTTAAAAGCGGTTCATAGATAAAATTAAACCTTACATTATAATCATTGACCCTTACTCCATCCAGGAAATATGCCTGATCATCATCCCTGTCACCAACAAATGAATCATATACACTTCCGCCTACATTCCTGACAAGCTTTCCCTCGGAATCATAAACATTCTCTCCCTTTCTGATCTTTTGCAATTCAAGATTAAAGCTGATTCTTTCGGAAAAATTATACTGAAGTCTTGTAAAAAGCTGATCTGCATTTGGTCCGATAGGATGACCGAGTATTACACCGAATCCGGTGTATATGTTTTTCGGATCGAAATGCGTATAAACGTAAGGTCTGATCTTTGTGTATTCAAATATAAGTGAAAGATTTTTCAGACCAACAGGCTCATACCAGTAAAAGCCGAGCTGATAAGCCGTTTTATTTGTCTGTTTGGAGAAGTCAGAAAGATTTGAAAGTATATTTTCATCAAGAAAAAATGTTCCCTGCAGCTCAAGATCCTTTAAAAAATGTGTCTGTATGTCCATAAATAATGTGCCGTTATCTCTGTCCTGTAATGACATTTCAATAAATTTATAGAAGATAAGCGGATTTAGATATCCCAGTTCAATACCTCTGGAAGAAACAATTGCCTCTCCCATTCCAATATCGAACAGATCTTTTAAAGCGATCTTGATTCTGTTAGCGGTAAAATATTTCGTATATCTCAGATCCCTGACAGGACTGTATTCTCCGACTGTTGAGCCAAAAATAGAAGAGTAATTAATTATGCCGTATTTGAAATTTAATTTCAGAAAATCCATGTTAGGTGCATCGCCTGACAATGAAAGTCTTTTGCTGTAACCTAATCCGTATTTTAACTGCTCCCTTCCTATCTGAAATGAAAGGTCCATTCCGTCTGCCGGACTGGTATAATATTTCAAATAACCGTTTGCAAAATCATAATTCACAATGTTTTCAATGTTCTCAAGATATTTGAAATTTGCTTTAATAGGCGGAAAAGCTGATTCGATTAGAATTGAATCACCGGCTGCGCCTCCTTTTGCAAGTGAAAAATTATATCCAAGCCTGTCAAATAAACTTCCTCTGATATCTATTCCTCCGTCAAACAGAAATGCATTTGATTTAAATGTAGGCTTGATTCCGTTAACATAATACAAATTCCCGATAACGTTTATGAAAATATTATTTTTATCTTTCTGATATGCAAACAAATATTTCTGCTTGTCAGTGATCAGTCCCTTCAATCCGTCTGATGCTCCGGAGTTACCGCCGAATAATGAAGTTGTTGTCCTGCTGTTTAATTCTTCGGGAAGAAATTCCACCATGTATTTTTTTAAAATTTTATTCTCTGTCCTGCTCATCTGCTCCCTTTTTTTGAACATAATTCTCAGCTGATCAGCAACCTGAAACCTTGACATGTTCGGGTCATCATCATTATAATCTGAGATTATTCTTTTTACCCTCATCTCTTTTAAAAATACATAAACAGGATCAGAAAGAGGGACATTTTCTATTTGCGCATTTATTTCTTCTGAAGTAAAAGCAAAAAGTATAAGTATAAATAATAAAATTTTCGTTGTCATTTAAAAAATATATTTTACAATAATTTTCTCAGCATAATATATTTTTTAGATTTTAATTAATGTATAAAAATTAATTCGGATATTTGTTTATTCCTTCTTACATAAACCTATTTCACGCTGGTGAACTTTCAAACAGAGCCGGAATACTCAGGGCAATGCTTGAAGACTGTAATATCTGTCCTAAAGACTGTAAAGTGAACCGGCTAAATAATGAGATCGCTGCCTGCTATTCAGGATTCAAACCCGTTGTATCTTCTTACTGTGTCCATTATGGAGAAGAGCCTGTTCTTGTCGGTTCAAAAGTATATGACAACGAGAACGGTGTCGGGAATATTTTCTTCGGCAACTGCAATCTCCGCTGCGTGTATTGCCAGAATTATGAAATATCCCAGAATCATAAAACAGAAATAAAGAATGAAGTCACGATTGAGCGTCTTGCGGAAATTATGCTAGAACTTCAGGATAAGAATGTAAATGCAATCGGTCTAGTTTCACCCACACATTTCGTTCCGCAGATAATTCTTGCGCTTGATATTGCCGTTTCAAAAGGTCTCTGTCTCCCTTTGATTTATAATACAAATTCTTATGACTCTTTGGAAGTATTGAAATTACTTGACGGTATCATAGATATCTATCTGCCTGATCTGAAATATTCCGAAGATGAATACGGATATAAATATTCTAAGATAAAAAATTATGTTAATCATTCAAGAGAGGCGATAAAAGAAATGCACAATCAAGTTGGGAGTGAATTGATAATTGAAAATGGCATATTAAAAAGAGGTTTGATAATAAGGCATCTGATACTTCCTAATGACATTGCAGGGAGTTATGATACTCTGAAATTCATTTCGGAGCTTGACAGCAATATCAGTCTTTCCGTAATGTCACAGTATTATCCGATACACAAGGCTTTAACAACAGATCTTCTTTCAAGAAATATTCGTGAAAGTGAATATGAGAAAGTTCTTGATTTGCTTGAAGAATTAAATCTTGAAAATGGATTCCTTCAGGAGTTCGAATCCGAAAGTTATTACAGGCCTGATTTTAAAGACAGAGTCGAACCGTTTAAGCGATAGTACATTCAGATTTTTTTAAATAAACAGTATGTCCGGTTTTCATAATCTATTATTCTATTATATTCTGTAATACTCTTTAATAAATAGTATTCTCTAATAAATAGTATTCTCTGTACTTCAACAATAAATAATTAAAAATAAAGTCTGCACAAAATCAAGTGTACATACTAATAGCCCGGGCGTTTAAAAGAATTTTATTTTTATTATATTTGCACAGGCTATTAGCCTGTGTATAAGTTGGTAGCACAGGCTAATAGCCTGTGCTACCATTTGATACTATTATGAAACTTATGTATAATGAAAGGAGATATTTATGGCTTTTACAAAGAGAAATCTGCCTCACCTTTATTTTGAATTTGGAATATATTTTGTAACATTCCGTTTAGCGGATTCCATGCCAAGTGACTTGGTAGCACAGGCTATTAGCCTGTGCAGTAAAATTACAGATAAAGATATTAAAACAAGAAGACTGTTTCAAAAATATGAATCCTTTCTTGATTCGGGTAAATACGGATCTAATCACTTAACAAATGACAATGTGGCAGGGATCGTAAAATATTGTTTACATTATCCCGATGGTGAACAATTCAGATTAATTTGTTATACTGTAATGTCTAATCACGTACATACAGTTCTTGATTTACTTGAAGGAAATAAAGGATTGGACAAGATTATGCAGTCGATCAAAGGAATATCTGCCAGACAATCAAATAAAATTTTAAATCAATCCGGTAAATTTTGGCAAGATGAAAGTTTTGACAGATTAATCAGAAATGAGCATGAGCTATGGAGGACAGTAAAATATGTATTGAATAATCCGGTAAAAGCCGGATTGGTAAGTCATTGGAAAGATTGGAATCACAGCTATTGCCATCCGGACTTTGTTGAGTTTATTCCGGAAGAGTGGTAGCACAGACTATTAGTCTGTGCGGGGAAATTTTAAACTGTGTCTGAATCGAACTATAGTGGAATTCTATTTTACCAGCAGCATTTTCTTAGTGGAATTAAACTTGTCTGCCTCGATCCTGTAAAAATAAATACCGCTGGGTAAATTACTTCCTTCAAATTTAACAGCATATTTTCCGACGGTTTGCTTTTCTTTGACAAGTTCGGAAACTTCTTTTCCTAGTATATCAAAAACCTTTAGTGAAACAAAACTATTTACATTTAAAGAATAACGAATATCGGTAACAGGATTGAATGGGTTAGGAAAGTTCTGATATAAAATAAAATCTTCCGGAGCTGAGCTTGAAATATTATTTATCCCGATCACAACATTTGAAAAACAATCATTATAAAAATTCAATGCGGTCTGCGCAGTCTCTCTCAATTTCGTTATACTGTTCAGATTACTCGAACCTCTTGCTATTACCTGTGCGATTACAATTATTTGTGTATCACCCGGATTCATGTTTAGAGGTCCGAAACCCTGATAAAATCTCGCATCGGATTCTCCGGGGTACAACCACCCTGTGTGTAAAACAGGATCGCCGGAGTAAACAAATTTTGTCGGTAAGTTTGTTATCGGATTAACGTATTGAGATCCATCATTTTGAAGACCCCGAATTGTATTATAACCTTCTGTGTAATTTTCCGGCTG
>CAZLOL010000032.1:6011-8280 GCA_964561045.1 uncultured Ignavibacteriaceae bacterium
ATTTCCAAGATCATCATCACTGTAAAGATTAATATATGCATTTGTCCAAGGTAAATTATTTCTGTTGATTATTCTGAATTCCTGATAAATAACGTTTCTCAGCTCCTCCGGTTGATTAAAAGAAAAATTTATTTGCTTTATGTCCGCCTTTAATGGAGAAGTTTCATATTGAGTATGAGACTTGGTATAACTATCCGTATAGGAATAAAACATAGTCTGATTTCCATAATCATTTGCATTCCAGGTCATTGACAAAGAATCATAATAAACCGGAGCACCCTGATCTGAATTTCCAAGTAAAATGTTTGGCCAAAAATTTCTGTCCGGATCATTTATATTAAAAATTAATTTATAAATTCTGTAATCAGTGGTGCCATTTCCCTGCGGATTTCCTGAATTATCTGTGTATCCCGGAAGATATTCCGAAGAATAATCACATACTGTTACAAGAGTATCTCCATTTACAATTGCACCTATCACGGAACCGGAAGCATATCTGGCATATTTGAACTCACCTTTCGGCCATTCAAATCCTGAATTGAAAGTAACGGGATTTCGATTGAATCCTCCATTATTATTGAACCAGGTATTTATATTATTTGCATCTAATATTTTGTAATTATTTGATGAATTAATATCATTTGAAAATAAAATTGTGCCGTCGTTCCCGGCAATCCAGCAATAGTCTGTAATAATATAAACAGAATTCAATTTTGCTAATACATTCGAATTTATGGGATGCCAGTTCCTGAGTATGGTACCATTATTGCCGCATGAGATAAAATAAGGATCATAACCATTCATTGAATATAAATTATTTGTGGTACCGCTAGTAATTGACGTCACCGAATTACCGCTTATATGCAATGCGACTCCACTATCTCCTACTACATATAAGCTTCCACCTGATATGAAATTCAAATTCTGATTCGTTCCGCTGTTTAGCCTGATCCAGTTTTGTCCGCTGTTGGTTGATTTTAATATTGTTCCTGCATCTCCTGCAACCCAAAGTGTTGAAGATCCGGTTATTGAATTTAAATTTACTGTATCTATCTGAAATGCAATCCAGATTCCATTTTGAAGTTTCAGAAATGTTCCATGATCTCCAACCGCATATGCATTTGTAAAAAGATTATTTGCTGATATAAAGTTAATGTTGTTTGTCGTTCCGCTTGCATCGCCGGACCAGTTTACTCCATCATTGGTTGTTCTTAAAATTAATCCGTTCTCTCCCACTGCAAATCCTGAATCATTATAAAATATTGCAATTGAATTTATGTTTCCGGATGTACCTGAATTGAGAGTTTGCCAGATCAATCCATTGTTGCCTGATTTCAGAATTGTGCCATTATCTCCGCAGACGAATATTTCAGATTGTCCATTATATACAAATTTATAGGAAATCTGGTTTAAATTATTCATAGTTCCGCTGTTCTGAATGTTCCATGCAGGTTGGGATAGCAAGATTTCATTTATCCCCAGCAACAAAAAAATAAAAATTATTTTTTTCATGATTAAAAAAATTTAATTTTTAAATAATTTTTTGTCCTAACGAATCATAAAAAATAATTCGAAAGTAAGAGGGATTTTTTATTGCAGAAGTTAATTACTTATCAATATGCTTCCGCTGGTCAGACTTACCAGCTCTTTTTTCAGCTTATCAATTTTAGACAATCTCACTTCCAATATCAATTTACATTTCTCATCAGAATAATTTTCAATCAATTTTATTTTTTCAGTCTCAATTAAATTCATCACAGCATTCATAAACCTGTAATCAAATTCCAGGTTAATTTTCTCTGTAATTAATTTTTCAATAATCACCGCTTCTCCTAAACACTTCTCAGCCGCTTCAGACATTGCCCTGCGCAAACCCCCTACTCCGAGCTTCGTTCCGCCGAAATATCTGGTTACCATCACAAGTATATCCGTCAGATTGAATTTATCAATCACTTCAAGAATCGGTTTACCCGAACTTCCCGAAGGTTCACCGTCATCCGAAAATTTAAAATTATTTTTATCAATGCCTATTCTAAATGCATAAGGATGGTGCGATGCATCATAATATTTCTTCCTGACTTCTTTTATATGTTCTGAAATTTCTGTCTGAGATTTAACCGGAAATGCCTGTGAAATGAATTTCGACTTTGTAATCTTAATCTCCGCTGTGTGAAATTCCTTAATTGTAAAATATGAATCTGTCATTGAATTTGGGATTTGGAATTTCGAATTTGGAATTTGAAACATCGAATTTGGAACATTTAATTTG
>CAZLOL010000032.1:8380-24133 GCA_964561045.1 uncultured Ignavibacteriaceae bacterium
TTTGGAATTTGGAACATAGGATTTGGAATTTATAACTGCCAGCTTAAATTCAAAACGGTCAACTTAAGTTAAGTAAATAAAATAAAACAGAAAACGTTTCATTGAACATTGATAATTGATAATAGATAATTATCAATTGGATATCGTCCATCCTTCCTCTCCTATCAGTGGAACAAACTTAAAATCTTCAAGTGTTTTATATTTATACTTAGGATCCTTATCATTCTTATCTTCTGAGGCGATCTTTTTTACGAGCAGCAGCTTCTGTGAGACTTCATCACCTACGGGTATAACCATTTTACCTCCGATGCAAAGCTGTTCGAGGAGTTGTCTCGGAATTCTGGGACTTCCGGCAGTTACTATGATCTTATCAAACGGGGCATATTCGATCCATCCTTTTGTGCCGTCATCATTTTTCAGATTCACCCTGTATCCTAATCTGTTTAATTTTTCTTTTGCTGATTCAAAAAGAGTTTGTATTCGTTCTATCGAATAAACCTCAGCACCGAGTTCATTAAGAACAGCCGACTGATAACCTGATCCTGTGCCAATCTCAAGAACTTTATCTCCTTGTCTAATTCCAAGAAGTTCAGTCATATAAGCAACTGTATAAGGCTGTGAGATAGTCTGATTTGAATCCAGAGGAAGCGCAATATTATCGTATGAATATTTCCTGAATTCTTCTTTAACGAACAATTCTCTCTTTACTTTCCCGATAGCTGAGAGAACCTCTTCATCTTTTATTCCGGATGAAACGAGTTTTTCTATAAGTTCTTTTCTATGTATTGAATTCAGATCCATTATTCTTATTGCTTATCTTCATTCTTTTTTTCTTCAGAAGAAATGTCCTGCTTGGATTTATTTTCTTTGTACTCTTCGGTTTCAGTCTCTTCGAAAATATTCTTCATAGAGCTGACAACGGATGTTTTTCCCATGGATTTCACAAGCCTTTCTTTCAGTTCACTGATGCTTTCAATGAATGTAAGCTCGCCGTCTTCCGCGACTGAAATGATCTTTCTTTCTTCAGAAACAATTATTGCTATTGCATCTGACATTTCGGAAATCCCTATTCCCGCTCTGTGTCTTGTACCTAAATTTTTATTCCTTATTTTTTCCGGTTCGGATAATGGCAGCAGACACCTTGCAGCTTCTATTCTTTCATTCTTGAAAACAACCGCTCCGTCATGTAGCGGAGACTTAGGATTGAATATGGATATTATGATATCCATTTTGATCCTTGACTGAATTATTTCCCCTGTATCTATAACATTCTTAAGACCGGTAGTTCTTTCAATTACCATAAGCGCGCCCCATCCCCTGTTCTTCAGCTCGAAACAGGCATCTGCGATCTCATTTACATTCTCATCGACATTCGCTTTTGTAAATATCCTTGCAACCTTTGTCTTGCCTATAAATAAAAGAAGTCTCCTTATCTCAGGCTGAAATAAAATAATAAAAGCGATCACCCAGATATCTGTTACCTTGCTCAGGAGCCAGCCGGTTGCCTGCATGTTCAGAAGCTGCGCAACAAATGAAAAAGCAATGATAAACACAAGCGCAAGGAATATCTGTGAAGCGATCGTTCCTTTCATTATTGTGTAAAGCTTATAAAAAACATAAGCTACAATAAGTATGTCAAAAATGTCAATCAGTTTTATAGATAAAAATCCGATCTTGAACAGTTCCATTATTTAGCTGTATATGATGAATGATTTATTCAATAATAAATATTTTTCCGTGAATATTTTTCCTTTGGGAAACATTTTCTTCAGTTCGCTTTTTTTGAGCAGTCTTACCGATGACGCAAGTTCACGGGCTTTGCTCTTATCTTCCTGTTTTTTAAACCATCCGAGATCATATTTCATTATGAGCCTTGTTCTGATTGATTCCGGCATGAACTGGAATAGCGGAAACAAAAAATGCGGCTCTACAGGAAAATAGTAATTCGGTGTCTGTATGAAATAATGCCTGCCTATTCTTAGAATCTCTCCGGCAAGTTTCTTCTGCTCTTCAAAATTATTTATATGTTCAAACAGGCTGTTTGAATAAACAAGATCAAATTCACTGTCATCAAAGTAATCAAGATCCCGGACATCTTTTTTTATAAAACTCATATTACTTATATCCTTAATATTCTGAAGTTCCGTATTTACGATCGTAATTTGAAAATTTTTATTATTCCTGAATCTTGAATTTCTCCAGTGATAATCACTGCCGCCGAGATCTAAAATTTTAACCGGCTTTTCCAGCTTACTGCAGAACTCTGAAAAAAACGCAAATCTTTTTTCTCTTAATCTTTGTGAAACAGAATCTTTGTTATTCTGATTTGCATTATAAAGCAAATATGATCTGATCTTTCCGGTCATGTGTAAATTTAAAGATCGATTCCAAAAGTTGCAAAGTAATAAGAATCTTTGAATGTAACATCTTCAGTTAAGTTATCTGTGAACCTGTACTGAAATTTTCCTTTGAAATAAAACTGTTTGTACGGCTGCCAGATAAAATCAGCAGTGAGCAAATCCCGGTTGATTCTTATTCCGTCTAAAAATCTGCTGGTCCTTAAATACGCATCTCCGAGACCGAAATTAATATTCCCTCCGTAATTTGCCTTAAGGATTCCAACTGAATCAACAACAATTCCTTCACCCGATCTCTGATGCTGATAAAGTAAAACTATCCTGAGTTTATTGCTGATATCATAATCAAATTTAAATGCAATCTCATCTGAATTCGGCGGAAGCGCATGACCCATTGACATCAGGTGATTTGTATATGTACTCTTGTTCGACCTGTGAGAATAAACAAACGGATCGAGGTGTGTAAATTCCAATGAGAGGTTCATATTGAGCTCATTTGTCCACTGAGCGCCGAACTGCCATCCGAATTTATTCTCATTAAGCGAATCATCCGTCCCGAGAGTTCCGAATGTGAGATCATCAATCAGTAATGCTGACTGAAATGAAAAATTCTTAAACGGTATGATCTCAGCTTCAATTCCCAGCAGCGAATTGTTTTCTTCTGTCTGCTCCTTTCCTGAACTAAGATCAGCCGAAGTAAGAAAACTGATGGGATTAAAATATGTAAAGCTGAACGGCTGATTACTGATAATTATGGATTCCCATAGTCCTAAATTGAATGCGTCAGAAAAGTTTATATTCAGGTTATGAGTTGCTATATTTTTTGATGTCAAAGGACGCGCGGTATAATAAGGATACACTCCGACAGAATCACCGTCAATGCTTCCGTATGTGAACGAATAATTTAAAGCTTTATATTTTATATTTAAATTTCCGAAACTGAACGGAACAGTATTATTTGACATGAACAATTTGTCAATGTATCCGAATCCGAAATTCAGCGGGGTCTTTCCGAATGTCAGCGCAAGCCAGTCTGCTTCAGTCTGATATCTTAAATAACCCTCAAATGAATTAAAATTTTTCTTATCAGCATAAAAACTGTAATTGCCTTTCAGATATGGATCTGTGTCAGCCGCGAAGATTATATCACTGTCATCAGCATTTGAAAAATATCCCCTTCCTAAGGCAAGGAAATAGGCGACGCTGTTATAAAATGTTCCTCTTACCTGAATACCCGGTGCGCCCAGAAATATGGAGTTATCTCCTATCGAATCCCCTGAGGAACCTCTAAAAGATATTCCTCCAATCAGATCCCCGAAAAATGTTTTTGTCGAATCAGTATAAAAGTAAAGATGCTTCTGTTTGTTCCAGCTTAATAAATTATTTATGCCTGACTTTGAAAATAAGTTATTCTGATCATTTGTCTTTCTATACATATCATATTCAAATTCGACCGCATAATCTTTAAGTATTTCCTTATCCGTTGATGTCAGCTTGCTGAGATTATTCTTTATTGTTAAAAGATATTTCCCGACTTGTCCTCTTGATACAGGGATCGCGGAGGAATTGTAATCCGGAATTATTTCCTTAAGCTGCATTCTTTTTAAGAAACCGTACACGGGATTTCTGACATCTACAAGCTCAACCTGACCGTAGGAATAATGAGTAATGAATAATGAGTAATGAATAATAAATACTGAAAAATAAAAACAGATTTTTTTTTTCAACCAGTTGAATAAATTTTTGTCAAAGTAATTAAATTATTTAAGGATTTAAATGTAGATACCTTTCAAATCTATTCATTTAATTTCAAAACTCAAATAAGTATATTAAACAAATGAGTGATACAGAAGACAAGACAGTAAATTCCGATATTTCAGCTGACATCAATTTATACAAGTCAAAAGAATACCAGGCACGGCTTTCAGAATTTGAAGGTCCGCTTGATATACTTCTTCATTTTGTGAAAGTTGATGAGCTGGATATTTACAACATACCTATCTCAAAGATCACAAAGGACTTTCTGAATTACATTAACTACATGCAGCTGCTTGATATAGAGCTTGCAGGCGAATTCCTTGTAATGGCGTCCGAGCTCATGAAGATCAAAGCAAGAATGATGATCCCGCAGATCGATATTGAAGGAAATGTCATTGAAGAAGACCCGAGGCTCACGCTTGTCAGAAAGCTTCTCGAATACAAGAGGTTCAAGGATGTTTCGATGCAGATCGCAGAGCTCGAAGAGGAGCAGCGGAAAAGAATATTCAGAAATAATTTCGATAATGATTACAAAGAGACGGATAGGGAAATTGAAACTGATCCGAGCCTGAAGAACGTCACTATTTTCAATCTCATAAAAGCATACAAAAGAGCAATATCAAGCATAAGAAAAGAAGTCGTTCACCCTATAGAACTTCTGGACATTACTCCCGAGAATCAGAGAGAATTCATTTTTCAGACAATAGATGAAAAAGGTCAGATAGATTTTCTTGAACTGATATCTGAAATAGATCTGAGGCTGAGAGTGATTTGTATATTTCTGGCGATCCTTCAGTTAGCCCTTGACGGAGAAATTGAAATTGTAGTTGACTCCAAAGATATGAAGAAGTTTTTTATAAAAAGACGGGCAAAAGGATTTGAGGAAGTTGATCATGAAAATTAATTCCTTGTTAGAATGTCCGTATGAAAATTATTTTGATCAAAGTTTAATGTGTTTGAATTTTCAAGTTTAAACAAAAGCAGCCTGTCAATTGGTAAGTACAGAATTAAAAAATATTGTTGAGTCAATTATCTTCGCATCTGAAGAAGAGATAAGCTCAAAACAGATAAAAGATATTATAGACCGCAGCGGCCTGAGGATAAGCATTGCCGAAGTTGAAGAATCTGTTATTGAACTTAATGAAGAATATAAAACCGGAAATAAATCATTTGAGATTCTGAAGATAGCTGGCGGTTTTTCCTTTGCAACAAAAAAAGAGTACGGAAGATTTATCGGCAAACTTTTTGAAGACAGGCAGAGAAAGAAACTTTCGCCATCAGCGCTTGAAACACTTGCCATCATCGCTTACAAACAGCCCATAACGCGGTCGGAGATGGAATTCATCAGAGGTGTCAATGTAGATTACATTGTGAATTCGCTGCTTGAGAAGGAAATGATCACCATTCACGGAAGAGCCGACGCTCCGGGACGGCCTATACTTTACGGCACTACAAAGAATTTTCTGAAGGTGCTTGGATTGAATTCACTCGAAGACCTTCCTAAACTGAAAGAGATAAATGAAATTTTAAAGAATCAGGAAATAGAAGGTATTACCGAAGCTGACATAGAGTTATTTAATTCTGTTAATAATCCGGATTTGAATAAACCACTTGAAGAGGGTCATCAGCTTGAATTGTTATCCAGTGAAGATACAAACGAACTATCAGGATTTGAATCAGAAACTGAAGAAATTAATATTTCGGAAGGAAATATTTCTGAAGACATTGAGTTTAAAATCCCGGACTCAGATGAAATTAGCAATGATGAGACAGCGGCCGGTGAAAATGAACCGGAAAAGTATGTCACTACAGATCCTGAGACAATAACACAGGATAAAATTGAAAATGATATAGAAGACATGCCGGAGAGTAAAGATTATAATATTTCAGAAACAGAACTTTTACAACACCCGGAAACGGATATTATTGAAAACAACGAAGTTGAAATTTTTTTAAAAGAGAATGAGACTGATAAAAATGAAAGTGGGAATAAAGAATAATTGGACAATCTAATCAGATTAAATAAGTTCATAGCATCAAACGGCATTTCTTCAAGAAGAAAGGTTGATGAGCTCATATTGCAGGGTCGTGTCACAGTCAACGGTAATACAGTCGCAGAGCTGGGTTATAAAATAAATCCTGAGACAGATAAGATTCAGCTCGACGGTGAAAATATCAGGGCATCGACAAAAAAAATATATATAATTCTGAATAAACCTGCAGGAGTGATTACTTCCGTTTCAGATGAAAAAAAGAGAACTACTGTAATTGATCTTTTGCATCTGAACGAAAAAGTCTTCCCGGTCGGAAGGCTTGATTATAATACTACAGGACTTTTGCTTTTGACAAATGACGGCGAGCTTGCTCATAAGCTGATGCACCCGAAGGGTGAAGTTTACAAGACTTACTTTGTAAAGCTTTCCAAGCCGCTTGAAGAAAAGCACAGACTAAAACTAACCGAAGGAATAATATTAGAAGGTAAAGAAACAGCTCCGAGCAAGATCAGATATCCTAAGAAGAATAATAATTATCAGGATCTTTACATCTCAATTTACGAAGGACGCAACAGGCAGGTGAGGAATATGTTTGAACATTACGGTTACTTTGTAAGAGAACTTGAGCGGGTGGAATATGCGGGATTGAAAATAGACAATTTAAGATCGGGCGAATGGAGAAAACTTACTGCAGATGAAGTAAAAAAATTACAGGAGCTTGTAAAAGATTTACCGACCGGACCCACAAAGCGAGTTCATTATGCAAGACGTGAGGATAAGAAAGTTTACAAAAAATATGCTTCAAAAGATGATAAGAAAGATTTCAGGAAAGATTTCAAAAGACCGGAAAGGAAGTTTAGCGGGAAAGATTCGAAGTACGGATTTAAAGACAGGCAGATCGCTGAGAGAGATGACAGACTGGGATTTAAGAAAATTGATACGGGAGATAATGAGAGGGGAGTAAAAAAAGATTATAAGAAGTTTGATAAAAATGATGGTAAGAAATTTGAGAAGAGAGATTTCAAGAAGACCTTTGGTAAAAGTAAAGGCAAGTCTGATGATAAGAAATTTGCGAAGAAGGATTTCGGAAAGAGTTATGGCAAGTCTGATGACAAGAAATTCGAAAAGAAAGAATTCAGGAAGAGCTTTGGGAAGAGCGACGAGAGAAAAAGTATTGAAAAGTCTGATGATAAGAAATTTGATAGGAAAGATTTCAGAAAAAGCGCCGGGAAAATTGACCGCAGGAATTTTGATAAAAGGGATTCAAAAAGAAGTTTTAAGAAAAAAAACTGAAGTGCATTCAGTCCGGTATTTTGTTTAAAAAATATTAATGAGAGAAAGGAAATATTTGTCAGAGCAAAACGAACTAATCAAAAGAAGATTAGAAGAACTTGAAGAGATAAAAAGCCGCGGTATCAATCCTTATCCGCACCGCTATGATGTTACGCATAATTCAAAAGAGATCATAGATAATTTCAGGGATTTTGAAACAGATGAAGAGAAGGAAAAGAATAAGGAAAATCTTATATCCGTTGCCGGAAGGATCATGGCTATCAGGAAGATGGGAAAAGCAACTTTCTGTCATATCAGGGACGGTGAAGGAAAGATACAGCTTTATATTAAGAAAGATGACGTCGGCGAGGATGCATACAGTATTTTTAAACTTCTTGACATCGGCGATATAATAGGAGCGACCGGTTATGTATTCAGAACAAAGACCGGGGAAGTTTCCGTGCATGCAATATCTTACACGCTGCTGACAAAATCAATTCAGCCTCTTCCTGTAGTGAAAGAAGAAGTTACGGAATCCGGAGAGAAAATTATTTATGATGCATTTGCAGATGTTGAGCTTCGTTACAGGCAGAGGTACATTGATCTGATTGTAAATGAAAATGTAAAAGATACATTTGTAAAAAGAACGAAGATCATTCAGTCAATAAAAAGGACTCTGGAAAATTATGATTTCTTTGAAGTTGAAACTCCTACATTACAGGCAATATACGGCGGAGCCAATGCTCAGCCATTCGTTACTCATCACAATGCTCTCGATATAGATCTTTATTTAAGGATCTCCAACGAACTTTATTTAAAGAGATTAATAGTTGGCGGATTCAACCGCGTGTATGAATTCGTAAGGGACTTCCGCAATGAAGGCATTGACAGGACACATAATCCTGAATTCACGCAGGTGGAATGGTATCAGGCGTACGGAGATTATTTTGACAGCATGAATTTATTTGAGGAAGTTGTAGAGAAAGCCTGTATGGATATTCACGGTACAACAAAGGTAGCTTACGGTGACATCGAACTTGATTTCGCGCGCCCGTGGAAGAGAATCAAAATGATAGAAGCAATTCAGAAGAAAGTTGATCTTGATGTTATGAATATGTCCAAAGATGAGATCATAAATTATATGGAGTCAAATGAAATAGAATTCGATCCGAAGATCTCACACAGCAAGGGATTGCTCATTGCTAATTTATTTGAAGAAGTATGTGAGGAAGATCTGATACAGCCGGCTTTTGTTTATGACTTCCCTATAGATACAACGCCTTTATGCAAACCTTTAAGAGAATATTCTTTGAAACAATTGGAAGAAATGAAAGCGGATCCTGAAAGAGTTATATTCGCTGAAAGGTTCGAACCATACGCAAACAAATGGGAGCTGGGAAATTCATATACAGAGCTGAATGATCCTGTGCTTCAGAGAAAACTTCTCGAAGAGCAGGTAGAAAGAGGCAGAGGCGGCGAGAAGGAAACACATCCGCTCGATGAAGATTTTATAAATGCTATTGAAGTCGGAATGCCTCCGACAACAGGCGTTGGACTTGGAGTTGACAGATTAGTAATGCTGCTTACAAATTCTCAGTCGATCAGGGATGTGATATTTTTTCCGCTGATGAGACCGGTTTGATCAATTATCAATTATCAATTTTCAATGATCAATTATTTAAAGAAACGGAACTTTGAAGATTAAAATGATTTCTTTTATTTTATTTTAAGTTGTAAAATTATTTAATCCCAAAACGATGACACAATATTGAGAGCAGACATTGATGGAAATATAATTGGAAACGATAAAACATATCTTTTGAATCATGAACCACAAGAAAGAGGTTTTTATAAAATGACTGCAGATAAAGAAAAATATGGATTTGAAAACGAAGTAAAAAGATTGTATATCCCATGCAATTCATGCAACAAGAAAAAGAATTTTGGTGATATAAAATTTAATCAGAAAAATTTTTCTTAAAGATGATGAAAATACCGGAATTGAATTACTTAATGCTTCAAAGAAAATTCCTATAAAGATTTTTTTAATTATGAGATAGATTCTGAATCACTGAAAAAGGAATAAAATGGTCAAATTGAATCTTAAAAATACATTTAATAATATTGAACATAACAAATGAAATACTACAACAGTGTACTTGATTTAATAGGAAATACACCTTTGGTTAAGTTGAATAAGCTTACGAAAGGGATGAAAGCAACGGTGCTTGCCAAGATAGAATCATTAAATCCGGGAGGCAGCGTTAAAGACAGGATAGGATTGAATATGATAGAAGCTGCCGAGCGAGAAGGAAAGCTTAAACCCGGCGGTACAATAATAGAAGCTACAAGCGGCAATACAGGTATCGGACTCGGGCTGGTTGCATCTTTAAAAGGATATAAAACAATATTTGTAATCACAGACAAGGCATCCAAAGAAAAGGGAAACTATCTCAGGGCTCTAGGTGCTGAGGTTGTAATACAGCCCGTCACGGCAAAATTCGGCGAACCGGATCATTATGTCAGCGTGGCTATGAGACTTGCAGAAGAAATCCCGAATTCATTTTTTTCCTATCAGTATTCAAACTCCGGAAATCCCGGTGCGCATTATCTTACGACCGGTCCGGAAATCTGGAATGATACGGACGGAAAGGTCACGCATTTCTTAGCCGGCATCGGAACAGGAGGAACAATATCCGGAACAGGAAAATATTTAAAAGAAAAAAATCCCGGTATAAAAGTAATAGGGGCTGATCCTTACGGTTCCATTTTTAAAGTTGTAAAAGAAACAGGCACAACTCCGGAACCGATCCCTTATTTAATAGAAGGCATAGGTCAGGATGTAATGCCTGAAAATGTGATGCTGGAGTATATAGACGAAATTATAAATGTAAACGACAAGGATGCCGTCGAAATGTGCCGGCTTCTTACCAAGGAAGAAGGAATCTTTTGCGGAGGTTCTACTGGTACTATTGCTTATGCTGCTTTGCAGGTTGCAAAAGATCTTGATGAAAATGCCGTTGTCGTTTTCATTGTGTGTGATACGGGAGAAAGATATTTATCAAAATATCATTCGGATGAATGGCTGCGCGAGAAGAGATTAATGAAAGCAGATAATTTAATTGTCGGGCAGGTATTCATGACAAAACGTGATACAGGAGTTCCGGGCTTACTGTCTGTGAAAAGCTCTGACAAGGTTTTTGAAGCTCTTGAGATGATGGATAAGTATAATTTATCAACCATACCTGTGATAGACGGTGAAGAATGTGTCGGCTCTATCAGCGAATCTGAGATCCTTGAAAAAATAATTTCCGACAGAAATGTTTCAGGCAAAAATGTAAAACAGGTTATGGAAAAGAAACTACAGTCCGTGGATTTCGATATGCCTTTTCTGAAAGCACAGGAAATACTGCAGAAAGACCATACACTGCTGGTTTCACAGCACGGCATCATAAAGGGAATTCTGACGAGATATGATGTACTGGACTTTGCGTAATAATTTAAGTTTTGTAAGAACTATTTGTACTTTAGATTTTAAAAAATATAATTTTATAAATTAAAAAATAAATCCTCTCTGACTTAGAGCCGGGAGGTGATAAAATATGAAATTCGCAACTAAACAAATCCATGCCGGACAGCATCCTGAAGAAACTACCGGCGCAGTGATTACACCAATATTTCAGACATCAACTTATTCAAACAAAAAGCTCGGTGAATCGAAAGGATATGACTACGGAAGAACGGTCAATCCGACCAGAACAGCTCTTGAACAAAATCTTGCAGCGCTTGAAAACGGGAAGTACGGTTTTTGCTTTTCATCAGGTATGGCAGCTGTTCAGGCAATCATTAGCCTATTCAAACCCGGTGACCATATTGTATGCACAAATAATGTTTACGGAGGTACTTACAGATTATTCGAACAAATTATAAAAAATTATGGTCTGGAATTCTCTTATGTGGATACTTCCGATTACGAAACGTTAAAGAGTTCTATAAAAGAAAATACAAAGTTCATATATGTAGAGACACCAACCAACCCAATGCTTAATATAACTGACCTCAGAAAACTCAGCGAGCTAGGAAAAGCACGTAATATAGTTACGTGTGTAGACAATACTTTTATGAGTCCTTATTTTCAAAACCCGCTTGATTTTGGTATTGATGTCGTTCTTCACAGTTCAACTAAATACATCAACGGGCACAGCGATGTAATCGGAGGCTGCCTTATAACGAGCGATGAAAGTATTGCAGAGCGATTGAAATTTATACAGAACAGTATTGGTGCTGTACCTTCACCATTTGATTGCTGGCTCATTCTCCGCTCTACAAAAACATTAGCTCAAAGGATGAAAGCTCATAATGAAAATGCGATGGCTATATGTGAAAGAATTTCAAAAGATAAAAAAATTAACAAATTGTTTTACCCGGGTCTGGAATCCCATCCTCAGTATGATCTTGCAAGATCACAAATGAGAGGCTTCGGAGGTATCATTTCACTGGAATTTGGAAGTTTTGATAAAGCGGTACAATTTTGTAATGCTTTGGATATATTTCAGATCGCGGAATCGCTGGGAGGAGTTGAATCACTTGTCTGTCATCCAGTCTCGATGACTCACGGAGTTGTACCGGTAGAAATAAGAAAGAAAATCGGATTAACTGACGGACTGGTCCGCTTATCCGTTGGTATTGAAGATAAAGATGATCTTATTGAAGATATTAGCAAAGCTTTAAATAAATTATAAGTGTTATTCTTACTTCCTTAAAATTAAAATAAATTGTATACAACGACTTAAAGTTTTGCTTTAAATAAAGCTTGTATTTTTCAAATATATATTGTAGTTTGCACTTAATTTCCCCATATTTTTAAAATGTTCGTTTAATAATTTAAAAACAGGAGTACTTAAAATGAAAACTATAATATTATTTCTTCAATTCATCTGCTTTACTTATACAGTAAATGCGCAATTCATTGAACAATGGTCTCAAAGTTATAACGGAACAGGAAACTATAATGATGCAGCCACTTCAGTTGCTTTGGACGATGTAAAAAATGTGTATGTCACAGGTTATAGTTACGGAATGGGTACATTAAATGATTATGCGACGGTTAAATATAACTCAAATGGCATTCAGCAGTGGGTTACAAGATACAATGGTCCCGGTAATGACAATGATATTGTAAATGCAATTACAGTATTTAATAATGAAATTTATGTAACAGGGCAAAGTGCCGGAAGCGGAACAGCTTATGATTATGCAACTATTAAATACAACTCATCAGGTGTTCAGCAATGGATCGCAAGATATAACGGACCAAGCAACAGTAATGACGGGGCAACCGCTATTACAACAGATGCATTGGGTAATGTATATGTTACAGGTCAGAGCTACGGAGGAACATCTACTTCATATGATTTTGCAACTATAAAATATAGTTCTTCCGGTATTCAGCAATGGGAGGCAAGATTTAACGGTACAGGGAACGGGAATGACGGCGCTAATGCTGTCACTGTAGATCAGTATTTTAATGTATATGTTACGGGATATAGTGTCGGAGCAGGATCGAGTCTTGATTACACGACTATTAAATATAACTCTTCCGGTGTTCAGCAATGGATTGCAAAATACAACGGTACAGCTAACGATATTGATATAAGCAAATGTATTGAATTAAGTAGTTCAGGTCAGGTTATCATTTCCGGCTACAGCAGAGGCAGCGGGACATCACTTGATTATGTAACAATTAAATATGACTCACTAGGTGCGGAATTGTGGATATCAAGATATAACGGGGCGGCAAACGGAGGAGATATTCCAAATGCTATTGCTATAAGTAATTCAGGGGATATAGTTGTAACGGGTGTAACAAATACGGATGTTTCGGGAATACTTGCAAATTATGCAACATTAAAGTATAATGCTGCCGGTCAAATTCAATGGATAGGCATATATAACGGACCGGGTAATAATAATGATTCTGCTACTTCCATAGCAATTGATGATTCCGGGAATGTATTTGTTACGGGCAAAAGTATTGGCTCAGGTACTTCTTTTGACTTTGCCACTATCAAGTACAATCCCTCAGGAGTGTCTCAGTATGTTGCACGTTTTAACAATTCTGAATCTTCAAAAGATGTTGCAAATTCAATTAAAGTTGATGAATATGGAAATACTTATATAACAGGCGGGAGCTCACTATCAGGAAACTCCGATGATTTTATGACTATAAAGTATTCTAAAATATCAGGTATTAAAACCATCAGCAGTATCATACCTCAGCAATTTGAATTATTTCAAAATTATCCTAATCCATTTAATCCTGTAACAAACATCAATTACTCATTAGCTGTCCGGACTTTTACAAACATAAAAATCTTTGACATCAGAGGAATTGAAGTTGCAGAACTTATTAATGAATTTCAGAACCCGGGAGTATATTCAATCGACTGGAATGCAGGAAATCTTGAAAGCGGAATTTATTTTTATACTTTGGAAACAGAAAAATTCACGGATACAAAAAAAATGATACTTTTAAAATAACAAGCATCTGCTTTTAAAATTAAGAATAAAAGTCTGATAAGGCTTTAAAAATATAATTAAAATCGACCGGCATTTTAAAATATTTTTATTTCTACTGTTTTCTTTAATAGTTTCTGTTATCCCGGTTACAGACAGCTTTTCTCAATACAGGTTCAGGACAGTAAATGATACTACAAAGTATAATGAAAACAGTCTGGATGTAAAAATATTCAGGTCATTCAACAATATCCACAGTAATTTTGTAAATTCACTTGTAAACATTACAAATGAATCCCTGGCACCTGTCTCAATTGCTACTCCAATCGGATTATATGTTGCTTCTAGAATAAATGATAACTATTACGATGAAAATGCTTCAGTACTTCTGGCTTTATCTGAAATTACTTCCGGTGCAGTTACTTTTGGGATTAAAATTGCAGTCAAGAGAGACAGGCCATTTCGAACCCTTAACAATGTATATCTCTCTGATACCAATTCTGTAAAAGGTTCTTATTCATTTCCTTCCGGACATTCATCCGGATCATTTGCAATTGCCACTTCTCTGACATTAAGTTATCCCGATAAACCCGGACTGATTGCAGGCTTATATACTTATGCTGCTATTGTTTCTCTTGGCAGAATGTACTGGGGAGTTCATTATCCGTCTGATGTTTTTACTGGTATGCTCTTAGGAGCCGGAAGTGCTGCTTTAATATATTCGCTCAGAGTTCCTATAATTAAATTTAAAAACACATTGTTTAATCAGCCGGATAGACCTGACAGTTTCAGTCAAAGTGATATCAATACACCCGTATTACTTGCTTCTCTTGCCGCAACTGATATTGTAAATTATTTATTGATCAGTTCCAAGAATAATTTACTTAACAAATCAAAAATTAATTTTTCATCTACGCGGGAATTAAACCAACTAAATTATACTTACGGTTTTTAACTTTTATATCCCTCTTCTATTTCCCCACGCAATAATATGTATCCTGTCTGTATAGTTAAATCTGTTCGATAAGCAAGCATTAATAGTTGCAGGTCTGTTTCTATTAAGATCATCTTCAGTTATACCTTCAGGCATTAGATATATGTCTTTATTTTCAAAGCCGATCATCTTTTGAAGATTTAATATCTCAATTATATCTTCATTCCCTGTAAAGACAAATTTCCACTGAATATCAATACTTCCGCTCTGCTTTAAAGTATTGAAATTTTTCAGAACTTCAGTGTTAATTTTGTTTTTTAGGTGCATCTTTTCATACTCCGTATTATATGGAACAGAAGACTTTAACTTAGGACTGATGCTTATAAGATCTGTATCTTTAATAAACTCCCCGATGCCGGTACCATTAGTTTCAACTGTGATCACAAGATCTTCTCTGATCTTTTTGAGTTCTTTGCAAAGAAGCTGAAGTTCTTCCGGATACATTGTCGGTTCTCCTCCTGTTATAACAACGTCCATGCAGTTTATCTTTTTATATTCATCAAGAATGTAATTCAGATCTGTTTCACCCAGATTCTTTTCATCTTCCGGATACCAGCTTGTATAAGAAGTATCACATAGATTGCCTCCTGGAAATTTACACCGGAGATTGCAGTGATTTGTCCTTATAAAAAATGAAGGCGAGCCGGTTCTTTTACCCTCGCCTTGTATAGAATAAAATAATTCTGAGATCTTCAACTAAAATTGAATGATATAATAATTTAATGATTAATTAACTACTTTGAAATTATTGGCGGAGAACTTTTCAACGCTTATTAAATATACAATCTTCATAACTTTACAAACTTGACAAACTTGACAAACTTCACAATCTTTAAAAACTTTAAAAACTCAACGAACTCAA